>DAOSXA010000001.1:344068-644068 GCA_035380245.1 Candidatus Zixiibacteriota bacterium
GGAGCCGTCTCTCCGGCAACGGAACGGTCGGTTCGAATGGTCTCTGGTCATTCACACCGACAAGTTCGGGTACTTACCAGGTATGTGCCGCCGTGGCTGATCCATGCGGCGCCGCCGATACGGTCTGCATGACCTACAACATCGAGCTTAACAGCACTCCGATCGTGACGCTCGGTAACGATACCTCGATCTTCATCTGCAGCGGTGCTTCTATCTGTCTCGATTACAACGTGACCGACGCCAACGACAACGTCGTTGACGAGGTTCTGCATCAGGGAACCGGCACCCTCGATACCGTTCTAAACCAGCTTTGCTTCACCCCGACCACTTCCGGTAATTACGAGTTCGTGGTGATGGTGGCCGATGACTGCGGCGCGACCGACACCGACACCATCGCGGTTTCCGTTTCCATCGGGACAGCCGTCACCGTCGAGTGTGCCGCCGACACCAGCGTCTTCTTCTGCGGTCCGACGACCTTCTGTCGCCCGGTGACCGTATCCAACGCCGGAGCCACGGTAACGGTGCTGCCGGTCGGCAGTTACTCCGGTGGACAGGTTTGTTTCGACGTTGACACTGCCGGACATTACGAACTGACGGTGATTGCCGAATCCGCCTGCGGTGGTGATACCTGTGGTTTTGCTGTGGATGTTACCCTTAACCTGCCACCGGTTGCCGTTAACCCGGAACCGATCGATACCAGTCTCTGTGATCCAACCGATATTCATTGTCCGTTCCATGCCGACGATCCGGAAGGCGAGGCGCTTGTCTGGAGCCGTCTCTCCGGCAATGGAACGGTCGGTTCGGACGGTCTCTGGTCGTTCACGCCGACGGGGTCGGGGACTTATCAGGTATGTGCGGTAGTGACCGATCCTTGTGGCGCGGCCGACACGGTTTGCCATACGGTTGATGTCACGCTTAATAGTCCTCCAACGGTGGCTTTCAACGCCAAGCAATCGCTGTTCAAGTGCACCGGTGAGGAAACCTGCATCACCTACACTGCCACCGATCCGGATAACGATATCATAAGTGAAGTAATGATCGAAGGCTCCGGTGTTCTTGATACTGTCGCCAACTCGATCTGCTTCGAAGCCGATACCACGGGAACCTATCGATTCATCATCGAGGTAACCGATGCCTGTGGCGCCTTCGACCGTGACACGGCTGTCTACGAAATAGAAATCAACCAGCCGCCGGTAGTCAATCTGGGGCAGGATCGTTCGTTGTTCCTGTGTGAAATCGAAGCGGTTTGTTGGCCGGCGACGGTTACCGATCCGGACAATAACATAGAATCCATTCAGATACTGCAGGGTCCCGGTACATACGAGAGCGGCCAGTTCTGCTTCACGCCGGATACCGCCGGGACTTATACTTTCATTATGCGTGTGGTCGACGAATGCGGCGCGGAAGATTTGGACACGGCGTTGGTCGAGATCAGTCTCAACTCACCGCCAACATGTCAGCTTCCGGCTGACACCGCACTGTTCCAGTGCAGCCCGACGCAGGTTAGCTTACCGGTCTCCGCGACCGACGTCGACCAAAACTTCGACCATTGTGAACTCCTCGCCGGCCCCGGCTCGATCAGCGGCGGCGCCTGGACGTATACACCGTCCACGACCGAGGCGTTCTGGGTCAAGGTAATGTGCCTCGATGAATGCGGTGAAAGCTGCATTGACTCGTTCCATGTCTCCTTCAGGATTAACTCCGCTCCGGCGGTCGATGCCGGTGATGATGCTGTTTACTTCCTCTGCAACTCCGACTCGGTAATTTGCTGGCCGGCCTCGGCGATCGATATCGACAACAATATCGAGACGGTCGAATTGATCTCGTCCTTCGGTTATTACTCCGCCGGACAGATCTGCTTCGATGTACCGTCCGGAGCTCGCAATTATCAGTTCATCCTTAAAGCCACCGATGAATGCGGCGCCGTCGGACTCGACACCTGCATCGTGACGATCGAGTATAACCAGGCACCGACCATGAATCTGCCGCCTGATTTCGTCGCCTATCTCGATTACGCCGGCGAGGCTTGTTTCTCAGTTGGTGTGAATGACGCCAACGGCAACCTTGCAGGAGTCGAGATAAACCCGATCGGTATTTACAATCCGTCTCAAGATCAGGTCTGCTTTGACGCCGACAGTTCCGGTGTCTATAACTTCGAATTGATCGCATACGATGACTGTGGCGCCGAGCGAGTCGACTCCATCAGTATCGAAGTAGTTCTCGACGAATGCACTCACGTGCAGATTCAGAAAACCGAGGATGCCATTCAGGGACAGGTTGACAGTGTCAGTGTGTACCTCAACGGCACCGGTAAGGATCTCGGCGGCTTCGATTTGCTTATCGCGTATGATGCCTCAGCCCTCGGAGTCAACGCGGTGAAACCGGGTGAGCTGTTCGAGAACTGCGGTTGGGAGTATTTCAACTACCGCACCGGCGCCGACGGAAACTGCGGCAGTGGATGCCCATCCGGTCTGCTTCGGATAGTCGGCATTGCCGAGACCAATAACGGCGCCAACCATCCCGGCTGTTTCTTCAACGGTATGTTAGGGTCATTGGCCGATATATTCTTCCTCGTCTCGAACGATCGTACGCTGGAATGTCAGTACGCACCGGTCAGGTTCTTCTGGCTCGATTGCGGCGACAACTCGTTCTCTTCGAGATTTGGCGATACTCTCTGGATATCTCGACGGGTTTACGATCTCGAACATAATCCGATACAGGATTGGACGTACGGCTTCCCGGGTTATTACGGGGCACACGACTCCTGTATGGCCGGCGGCGGTGACGGTAAACCGGCAGCGTTGCGTTGCATCGATTTCACCAACGGTGGTATCGACATTATCTGCGCCGACTCTATCGACGGCCGCGGTGATATCAACCTCAATGAGGTAGCTTATGAAATCGCCGACGCGGTCTTATTCTCGAATTATTTCGTACAGGGGCTGGATGTCTTTACAGTCAACATAGACGGTCAAATCGCGGCAACCGATGTCAATGCCGACGGTCTGACTCTGACGGTGGCTGACCTTGTGTATTTGATCCGTGTGGTTATTGGCGATGCGCCGGCAGTCTCGAAACTGCGGCCGGGCGAACTTGTCGAGGCGGAGTTTGACCTCAGAGGGGGGCTGCTGTCCATCGCCAACACCGATTACCGCATCGGAGCTGTGAGTTTGATCGTGGAAGGGGAAGTCGTTCCCGAACTGGCCGAAAACGCTTCACACATGTCGATGCGCTACAGCTACGACGGAAACAATACCCGCGTCCTTGTCTACTCCATGAACCGCGACGGTTTCCTGGAAACGGGCGACCTGTTGGATTTCGGCGGCTCCGCAGTGATCTCCGAAATACAGGTGGGAGCTTTCGACGGCTTCGTAATGCAACCCAAAACCAATGCGTTGCCGACCGACTACCACCTGTCTCAGAACTATCCTAACCCGTTCAACCCGAGCACCACTTTCGAGTTCGCGTTGCGCGAGGCGACTGACTGGAACCTTGAGGTGTTCAACATCCTCGGCCAGAAAGTAACCTCATGGTCGGGACACAACGAAGCCGGTTGGGTTCGCGTTACCTGGAACGCCGACCACCAGGCTTCGGGAGTCTACTTCTATAAACTCGAAGCAGGTGATTTCACGGCGACCAAGAAGATGGTTCTGCTGAAATAAAATTCACATTGCGGAGAATGAATGGAGTGATGGCGCGTCGATCCTTCGGACCGGCGCGCTTTCATTTGGAGTCAGTTTCGGGGTGTCGAAGATCGACCACCGTCGCTCCCCAGGCTCCCGCAGCGGATTCATGACGATAACTCAGAACATCGGGATGACGCGAGAGAACACCTCTTACGATTTCACGCTGTACCCCGATTCCTTTACCATGAACGACACGCAACCGATATATCTTTCGAGCCAGACATTCGCGAATGTATTCGAGCAATACTTCACGCGTTTCCTTCGGGGAAAACTGGTGTAAATCAAGCTCACCGTCAATCGGGTATTCGTGCGGAGAGTTATCCATGGAGGTATGATAATCGGAAGCCGATAGCAGCGCAAGCCCGTCAGCCGGAGCAAGATTCCTCTTGCGAGGCTCGTACTTCCAGCAGATTCATGAGATCGCTCAGCGACGGCACTTCGGGAAAACGAGCCCGAGCGGTTTCGAACAGATTATCCAATTCGTAGTCGAGTCCCCCGCAATTCACCAGAACATAGGGAACATTTATGCAGCGACACGACTCGGCCATTCTGATCAATTCCATCTTTCCCGCATAACGAGCATCACATATTACCAGATCAGGAAGATTCGAATTATCTTCTCGTTCAACCGGGACTTCAAGTGACAGCTCAGCGCCGGCAGCCGCCGCTTCGTCACGATATTTCGACAGCACACTGTTATTGAGACTGATACAGACAATCCGACAGCGCCGATCACCGGTCACCGATATTCCTCCCTTATCACACAACTGCTGCAGCGGCAGCGATAGAGTGAATGTAGTACCTTTATCGATAACCGATTCTACCGTCAACTCGCCACCGTGCTCACGGGCAATGTTGCGGCAAATGGCCAGTCCCATGCCGACACCATGCTGCTCATCCTTACCCCATACTCCCTTGGTCGAGAAGAACGGATCGAATACCCGGGCCAGATTTTCACGAGGAATACCGGCGCCGGTATCTGCAACCTTGACATAAGCGTGGGAATCATCAGCCGTCAGAGCTACCGAAACGACTCCGGCTCCTTTTATGGCTTGTTGAGCGTTGATCAACAGGTTAATAAGCAGTTGTTGAATTTTCGCGGCTGTCACATCAACCGGCGGGACATCTTCCAGCGCCATGTGGAGAGTCACCGAACGAACCTGCATCTCCTTTTTGACCAGGCGCAGGGTATTCAGGATCAAGTCCTTGAGATTCTCCGGGCGGGCATTATGGGCGCTGACGCGTGAATAGGATAAGAGCGACAGAGTCAGATCGTTTGCTTTTTCACCGATATCCACGATCTGATCGAGTGTTTCACAAGCCATATTCAGATCGCCGCTTTCTTCGAGATTCTCACGGGCAAACGAAGCATTACCGATAATACCGGCCAGGTAATTACGGAATTCGTGAGCCACTCCGGCGGCCAGCATACCCACGGCGGAGAGCTTTTCTACTTCGGTCAACTTCTGCTGAGTCCGCATTTCACGGGTCATATCTTCACCGACAGTCAAACAACCGATGAGTTCGTCATTATCATCGATGATCGGAGAAACAGTCAAGCGTTTCCAGAACTCGTCTCCATCCTTTCGATGACAGGATACGCTTCCACTCCACGTCTGGCGAGCACCGACAGCCTCCCACATTTTATTGTACAATTCTTTTTCACGAGCAGGTTTACCCAGCATCTCGCACTGATGACCAACCAGTTCATCGCTCGTAAACCCCGTTACCTTACAATACTCAGGATTGACGAATGCAACAGAACCGTCGATATCGACGATCGAAATCATGGTAGCGGACTGCTCAACAGCCGTTGAAAGACGGATTAACTGCTTCATGTTATCGACTCGTTCGGTAATATCGAGCAATGTCACGAAAGTAGCGCACTTGCCGCCGAACTCGATCGATTTACAATGCTGTTCAACCCAATGAATTCCACTATTGCCGGCGTTCACCCGGTAAGTTGCCTGAGAGGCCGCCAGGTTCCTGTCAAGCATATCCTGTCGGCTGTGTCTGCGCGCGACGACAACATCCGAGGGATGTACCGACTTGAGCAGGTTACTGAACTCATATCCGACCAGTTTGCGCTGATCCGCATTAAATATCTTCGCCGTGGCCTCATTCGCGTAACGAATCAGATCATCCTGAAGAATGAGAATTCCCATGAATGACTGCTCCGACAGCAACCGGAATTTTTCTTCGCTTTCACGCAGAGCCTGAAGTGTCTTCCGCTGATCCGTGATATCGGTCAGAAACGTTAAAGTCGCCGGAGCGCCGTCCCATTCTATCAGACAACTTGACGAAGAATACCAGATAATGCTGCCGTCGCGTCTTACAATTCTAATCTCACCCACATCCGCATTGGCCAGCTTGCGTTTATACCGTTGCATATTATATGCAAGTACCCGGTCGTGATCCTCGGTCGTAAGGAACTCGGTGAAACGATGACCGATCACTTCATTGGCAGTATATCCCGAGGTCTTCTCCATGATTGGATTAACAAACCGAACCATATCCTGCTGGGTAACGACAATACCCTCGGTTGCATTCTCAACGAGACGACGATAACGTTCTTCGCTTTCAAGGCGAGAATACTCCGCTCGCTTTCTCTCACTCACATCCCAGATGTAGGCACGGGATCCAGTAATTTTATCGTCGTGGCGCAGTTCCGTTACCGAGGTTTCGAGATATATGGTAGATCCGTCTTTTCTCAGTCCGCGGAATTCATAGCGCGTTACCGGTTCGAGATCATTATAGCGATCGCTATGAATCCGCATGACCTTGTCGCGGTCATCGGGAAGAATAATATCGAAAACCTTCATCCGGCTCAATTCACTCAAACTGTAGCCAAGTAGTTCGGAGAATTTATGATTCAAGAAGGTGAAATTACCTTCGACATCATCCTCGACAATCGCGATTTGAGCGTGCTCAACCAGTTCACGATACTTCCGCTCTGATTCTCGCCAATCCTGTTCGGCCTGACGCTGGGGTGTGATATCTTCCAGAACACCGTCAAAATGAATGATTTCACCCCGAGAATTGGTCGTTGCCTGAACGCTGGATGTTGCCCAGAACGTCGAACCGTCCTTACGTTTGAGCTGAATCTGGTGTTTTAATCGAGAGTTTTCAAATCGCAGGGATCGAGTCGCTTCGACTCGCACCTTCGGATCACAATAAAGATCACCGGCCAATATCTCCAGCACTTCCTGTTCGGAATTATATCCAAACATCTTCACGGCCGCAGGATTGGCCGAGAGAAACCTGCCGGAAGGAAGGGTTCTGAACAAACCAAGTGGAATTGATTCCCATAAAGTGCGGTATTTATCCTCGGAACAATGCATAGCCTGCTCCGCCCGATGGCGCTCCGTGGCATCGATGGTCAGAATAACTACCCGATCCACCTTTCCTTCGGCATCAGTGATGGCCTGGAAATACTGACTTACCCAGCGGACTCCCTTCTTGCGCCTGCTTTCGATTTGTATCTCAGGAATGACCAGACGGCCTCCTTCATGATATACTCGAGTCACCGCTTCACGATAAGTCCCGAGGTAGCTATCGCGGTTATCCAGTTCCAACTTGTCTCGCTTACGATGAAGATAGTCGTCCAGATCATTTTCCCAGATATCCCATATCTTCAGCCATGCATCGTTGTAAAGAAGGAGATTCCCGTTTCTGTCGCGAACGGAAATCCCAATCGGTGAATGTTCGATTACAGCCCGGGTAAACGCTTCAGCATCTTGTAAAAGACGTCGGTTACGCTCACTCTGGAGTGTCTTCTCGCGTGCATCTGATGACGTTCTTCCAACGATCAAACCGGCAGTACAAAGTAAAAGCAAATGGAAATGTATATCACCGGGGGTGCTCCAGAAATTATCGACGATAATCTCCTGCCTTGAGGCAAGTGGTAAAAACAGCGTAAGCAGTACCGTCCAAATCGAGGAAGCGATAGCTATTGTCACCCCGAAATAGAGCGCTGCAGCAATGATGAAAACTCCATAAATAAGCGACTGCGCCTGGATCGGTATAATCATCGACAGAGCTGCCACACCGCCAAAAATAAACAACACTGCCAGATGATGTCCTTCGGACTGGAACTCGGACGGTAAAAGACCGGGGGACGTATCGGATGGTTCTCCCGGACAAAGACCACGAGCCATAAGACGACCGCTGAAATAGATCAGCATCGGGATGGTGACGACATAAGACCCAAGAACACCCGCGGTCCAATAGTCAGTTACGACAGACCAGAAACGTTCCGGTGCAATCTCTCCCGGTAACGATAGTGTGATCACACGAAGAACAGCGCCGATGAACAACGGAATTAAATCGGCCGCCAGGAGAAATCTGGTTATTGATCGAAGATCGGATAAACGGAAATCGCCTCGGAGAAATAAACCAAACAGAACATACGCCAGCATAGGAACGGTCACATCGGTCAAACCGGCAACCAAGGCAACATGCCAGGGCATCCCCAAAACCACAGCGCCGGCGACTGAACCGATAAAACAACCCGGGAGAATTCTGAATCCCCACCAGAATACCAATGCGGTAGAAACTAAGAACGGCAAATACCAACCAAACAACATCGGATTCGACTGCAAGAGATACGAACCGATCACCAAGGAGAAAGTGATCGGAAAGGAGATGAACCAGGTCCATAACGGCAGACGATGACCGCCATGAGTATCCTTTCGAGCCTCAGGGCCGGTGGTAGTGCTTGTATCCAACTTGTCGAATTCAGGTTGTAACATAAAATTTGTTTACCGCATTCTCCTGTCTCTGAATTATCGGCATTCTGTGCAATTAATTGACAGAACGCCATGAGCATGCGAGTGTCAAAGCAGACGATAAAACTCAACAGACACAGCGATTTACAGATAAGTACAACACAAAATTCGAGGCCACCCTAAAACTGCCGTTACGCATCTCACCTTGTGAATGCCCATCACACGACAACTCGAAATCGATCCGACTATATATAGCTATGAGGTGTCACATACGATGAGCTAACAGAATTCTAAGGAGAGAATTAAGATGATGCGTTTCAAAAGGAAACATCACAGCAAAACATACCAATGATCCCATCGTGAAGGATCACATTATCCCGGAAACGAGCAGAACCTGAAAACCACCGGCAATATAGCAATAATGCCAAATAAAACGGGGTCATCGTATAACGATGGCCCCGTTGCCGGCGGTTCATAAGGTTATTGATCTCACCTTACCGATCTTGCTCCTCATCGTCATCGACGTGATTTCCGTCATCGGAGTCATCCTTTTCATTCTCCTCGGACGTTTCATCGAGTTCGTCAATTTCACCGTCATGAACCAGCTTATCGTACCATTGACGATGATGATGGCGCGCCCACTCACGCGTGACATAACCGTCAACCAGAATCCGCCAGGTGCCGGGATTGGCTACGGTGCCAAGGTAGGCGTGCGACAAAACACCGGCAATCAGAATGAATCCGATCAGATTGTGAATCGTTGACGTGAGGCAAATAACCGATAACGGGAAGGCATCCTTGAAAATCAATATGATACCGGTAACAGCCATAATGCCGCCGAACAGGAGAGTATACCAGTAAAACGCCTTCTGCCCGGCATTGAAGCGACCGGCAGGAACATCACCTTTATAACCGAGATAGCCGCCAATCCGCTTAACCCAGTCACGATCGTACGATGCGAACAGGGCATCCTTGAACCACAGTACCGCTCCGATGGCCGTGGTAACGATGAATACGATGCCGGAGATGATATGAACCCAAAGCATCTCCTGCGGTGATCTGAAAAATAACTCCTGCCATAAAATCAGGTTTTGTGCCAGAATAATCCCGGTGCCTCCGAGGATAATAAAAGCGATCAGACGGAAATTGTGCACAGCCTGTTCGGTGGTGGTGAAGCGGCGTACCTCACCGCTGTTCGGCACGAACGGAATACGCTTTGGACCGTAGCGATGGTAATGAGCCGTAACGAGAAACACCAAAACGATAATCCCGATACTGACCAGCGGGCTGAGAATCTGCTGGTGGAAAGAATTGACCGCAAACGAAAGCGGATTGCAACCGAACCGACGCCCGTTGTTGATCGTAACCGGAAGACCGTCGGCGGCATACATGTCGATCACTCGTTTCCCCTTGAAAAACGAGGCTTTGGCGTCATGGCAATCGAGACATCCGTTGGCGCCGAAGGCCTCACGAGCCGGGGCAACGTTATGACTGATCGAGAAGTCGACACTGGAGGGAACCGAATCAAGCAGGATCTCAGCCTGTCCATTCTCACCCAGATGCCAGGCCTTGTTTCCCTTAATCAGAACCGGATGAATCTGATCCAGACGAGCGTTGCCGACAAGAGATTCGGCCATTGTTTTCAAACCTGCCGTAATTTCTTCGGGGCGGTTAATCTCCGGTTCGCCGTCGTTGTTGTCATCGGTTATGACGTCTGTCATCATTTTCCACCCCTTTTCCTGCTCACGCAGGAAGAGCGGATAAAGCACAGAGTCGGCGGTCATATTGGCCCACCAGACTCCCTGGACACTGTTCAGCGGATAAAGCTCTTTATTATGACGACGCTCATAGGTAGGTGACCAATCACCACGATCTCCAATTGATCTTACCGAATCGGGTTTGACATATAACACCTGCTCTCCGGAGGTCACATCGAATCCGACTGCCGCAGCCCGACCGAGGCTGGGGATATGACATCCTTCACATGAAATTTTTTCGAGATGTGAGGGACGGATCGAGGAATGTCTTGGCACACTGGCGCCTAAAAAACCGGTATAATGGCATTCCTTGCAATCTTTGATGTTGTTGTCCAGAGCATCGGCTACCGTTGAAGAGTTGGCGTCACCTTTGGCGAACTGGTGGTCGGGCCCGGCCGGATGACAACCGATACAGGTTACTCCCTGCTGATTGTGTACATCGGGATTGTAAATATCATTCCAGGTAAAACCACGCTTGCTCACGGCCGAAGCCCCATGACAAAAAACGCAGTTATCAGACGGAGGCGGTCCGGACATATCAAGGGTGATGGTTCCATCATCGTTGAAAAAACGCTTGTTATAAGTCACCCTGGGCTCACGACCGCTTTTTACGGAGCCGCTGACAAAACCGATCATCGTTCCGGCGGTAGCGGCCCAGCGATAGTTTCCCTGCTTCAACTGCGTTACCCGTTCGTCAAAATTGTATCCCTTGAAATGGCAAACGAAACAGTCCGCCTCGACCACACCGCTTTTGTCCCAATTGCTGTGGTAATAATCTCCGTCGAGTGAATCACGTAAATCCGGATTTTCAGCGAGGTACTCGTCATAACGATTCCCCTCCCGATCGTATTCGAGACCGCCGCCACCCGGATGACAGGCGCCGCAGGGAAGAACGTTACTCGATGAACTCGAAAAACCGACGAAATCATAAACAGTCAGATCGATATCATCCGAAGACTCGTTGTGTTTGTGGGCTAGTTGACGATAGGCGAACGGATACCATTTCCCCATAAATCCGTTTGACAGACTCCACGGCTGACCGGTTGAATCACCGAAATCATCGGCGATCACATCCCAACCCATCTGAAAATGATAACCTGAGGTTATTTCCTCGTAATCATGACACATGCCGCAGGTCATGGCCGTGCTGAACGGCTGATCGTCATTCTCTCCGTTGATCGGATCGATCACCTCACCGTTGTGGTCCAGCAGGTTGATAGCCGGATGTTGTGCCGACAGGGAACCGGCTGAAAGCAGACAAATTGATACACATAGCCATAGTATAGAACGTGATCGCTTCTGCATGGGATACCTCATTCTATGCTTATGCTCCGAGCCAACCGCCATACGAGGGATTGGCGAAACAATCCAGTTCCTCGCATGGAAACGCTTCCTCTTGATCCTCAGCCCGGCAGCCTCCTTTTTTTCGACTGCCCTTCATGACAGACCTCGTGAGTCAGGCCATGAAAGAGTCTCAGCGGATTCCGGGGATCATCCGCGTGTTAGTAATCGCTCACTAACGTAAGTCCGAGACACTCATATGTCAAGAAGTGTATGCGAAAAAGCCAGACAGCCTTTGGTATTACACAAAGGCAAAACACCATCGGAGACTCCTGTGGATTTCTAGTGCCAAAGGCCGCGCCCGAAGACGCGGCCTTTTGGTCTGGTCAGCATTATGAATCGCGTTAGAAATCGAATCTGAATCCGGTCAGTACCGCCAGGTACGATCCGCTTTCATCGCCGTACACGTAAGCGGCATTGTCTTTCAGGTCGGCGTAGGTCACGTCGACCGTGAAAGTCAAACCGGCTGCCAAAAGGTACTCGAATCCGGCGCCCAGTGTAAGTAACTCGAAATCGAGATCCGAGTATTCATGCATGTGCTCGAAGCCGAAATCCTGATGGTAGAGATCGAACCCTTCACGCGTGGTTATATCGGGCATGATCACTTCATCAAGCGAGGCTTTTGACAGATTGTAATTGATCGATCCGTGCATTTGCAGTTTCTCGATCGGTGCGATGTTGATATTCAGATAGAAATTGTGAGCCTTGTTTTCGTAGTCCACCATGGCATATTCGGAGCCAAAGTGTTTCGGGATGGCATAGTCGGTCCCATCGACACTCACGGTGTCGGTAAAGAGATGGCCCGCTCAGCCATCGAAAAGCGCTACGGCAACAGGCAAACGCGATTTGCTGAAATCGTAGGTATAACCGGCGGTCAGTGAAATTCCGGCGTTGGGCATATAAGTCAACGCGAGATTCGGCTGAATCTTCGAATGCTTCACATCCAACGAATCCAGATCATTATTCTTGTCGAACTGAGCCCGCACACCCAGATTGAGCGTGGTTTTCAAATCCGGCCGCCAGGTCGAACTCCATTCGATCCGGTGTTCATCCGTAGGCAGAGTAGTGATCTCCTGATACCGCAGGTCTTCTCGTTGATAATAGAAAATGAACGCAAAACCGGGCAGCTCACGCCAGATTGACGGCGTTTCCCAGCCCGACTTTTCAAACAGTCCGCGACCGTTAATCCAGGGATCGGAAGTTTTCTCGAACCGATACTTGAGTGTGGTCGAATAGCGCAAGCCCTTACGATAATGCAGCCTGGCCTGGCCGAAGAACTGATTTGAGGTAATACCGTCGTCGAGTTCGGGATAATCATACCGATCAGTCCGTTTCAATCCGGCTAAAATCGAGACGGTGGCCTTCGGATTGACACGAGTGATCAACTCAGCCGATCCCGTGGCAACCATCCGATCCAGGGCTGAATAGCGGATATAATCGAACGATTTCGTCACCCCGGTGCGGCCCTCGCGGAAAGTCGGCAGGTCGATAAACGGATCATCGGACCGCTGCCTGACACCCGAGGCTTTGGTTACCAGCCGCATCTTCGAAGACAACGGCACAGTATAGTTCAAAGCGCCGGTCCAGGCCTTGGCAGCCAGTTCGGTTTTTTTGTTTTCTGTCCGGCTGAAACCGACAGCACTCGAAAACCGTCCGGCGCCAAAATCACCTTTGACGCGAACCTTATGCGACATCTTCTCGATCTCCGGCTCGGTTGAATACACCAGAGTTTCATCGCTATATATCATCCGCGATGAATACTCAGCGCCGGAACTGCCGTTGACCGGATGTTTCGCCGGATCATAGTAAGCCGAGACATCGATCGCCTCCGACCGGAACTTGCGATAGCCGAAGGTATAACCGAAATCTACCCCGGCCGCTTCCGCTTCGATCCCGGCCTCAATCATGTGAGTCTGCTTGTTTACTTGAGCTTCACGCGAAGTCAAATGGCAACTGAAACAGTGATTGCTGGCGATCTTCTGTTCGGATCCCTTCTCCAAAATAGACCGATGAGCCGCCACCAGCCGCACGTTGTTCTTATGCGACAACAGCACCTCGAACTGACTGAGGATCTCATCACGATTGACGAAATAATCAGCCCCCGCATCGGTCAGATCATGGGTCAGGGATTTACCTCCCAGGCTCTGAATCGAATCTCCGGGATTTGACGGATCAGCAACGTAACCGAGAAATTCCCGAGCTTCAATGTTCTCCAAAAGGTCCTGGCCAAGATTCCGAGTGAATGAACGCAACAGAATCCGGGCTTTGAAAACATCAGCTACCGTAGTCGAAAAATTCCCGAACATGTTTTCGCTATCGGTATAGCGACCGTTGAAACGCATGATGCTGTTCGGGCCAATCGACAGGTAGTTGATGCCCAGTTCCGGATCGACATCTTCATTGGCCGGACCGAATTCGAACACCTTCTTGCGGTAGTCCGAAAAATCCGAATAGCCCGCGCCAATCCAGACTTGAGCAGTAGTTGTCGTCTCTTCTTCCGACTGCGCACCGACCAGCGGCGACAGGCATAACAGAAGAGCGATGGTAATCAATATCAATGATTTTCTCATACTCTTCTCCTTACCTGGTCAAAGTGTTGCCGCCGGTTGAGATGGCTTGCGACGGAAGATCGCTGCCGTGGATCTCAGTGTGACATTGAGTGCATTTGGTGGTCATGCCGCGTTTGAAACTGTCGCGGTCGGACACACCCGCTCGTTCCGGAGCCTGCGGTGTACTGAAAGCACCATCGGCGCTCTCCACGGTGGCATGGAAATGCATCGGATGGCAACTTATACACAGAGCCGGCTCGTTTTGTTTGAGCAGGTTGTTGGCCACGGAACCGTGCGGCGTATGGCAGATCATACAATCTTCCATTACCGGAGCATGCTCGTACACGAACGGTCCTTCCTTGTCGGCATGACAAGTGAAACACAATTCGCGCCTGGAGCCGTCCATGGTAAGCGCTACTTCCTCGCCGTGGACACCGTGGCAGTCCTTACAGGACAGCAGACCCGCACCGATCGGGTGTTTCGAAGGCATGTGAGCTGCCGCCCGCACATTGCTGTGACAGGTATAGCATTTCTCCTCGGTCGGAAGTGCCGATTCCGCTGCCGGTTGGTGTACCGTATGACAACCGGCACAGGTAATCCCGGCGTTTTTGTGCGCTGAGAAGGACCAGTCGTCAAAACGATGACCGCGATGACAGCTCAGACAGGTCTGACTGCTTGACAGTTCGTCGCTCCGAGCCGGATTCATGATCAAATCCGGTTCTCCCCCGGACTCGACATGTTCCGTTCCGGAGCCATGACATGACTCGCATGTCCCGCGCCAGGACTCCGCCTGACCCGAGAAATAGTGCCCGTGCGCAGTTGACGAAAACGCCTCAGCCACATCATCATGGCATTCGGCGCAGACATCGTCCGGCACCGCCCAGGTCGCCGGTGCAACAAAAGCCGCAAAAGCGACCAGGGCGCAGACAATTAGGAGTAGTTTAAGCGGTGTTCCTCGTTGTCTGGCTGGTTCGAAACGATTCATAATACCTCCAGATTGTTAGTAAACACTAACTCACCGATTGCGCGTTCAATCGGCGTTGCTTGAACTCATCTCAATTAGTAATGATTAGTAGCCCCACTTCTTATCTTAACTAACCCGTTATGCTTTCAATCCCCTCACATAAATGGGGACGTTATTAGCGATAGCATCCGTGGGTTTGAGCTCTCGCCCCTGGTATCCCTTCCAGACCGTGCATCCCAACGCACAGTCAAAAACTCCCCCGATGAAACAACGCGCTGTGATCTCGTTGTCCTTCTTTATGATTAATCCCTCACTCAGTAACAAATCAAGTTGATTTTTCAGGAACTGCACGTAGGGACCGCGAATCATATTGAACACTTTCTTCGCCTCAGCGTGACCGGTCAGCGTGCAAAACAGCAACAGGCGACAAAGATCTTCATTCTCGCGAAAAACCGCGAGAATGTGTTCGGCTATAGTGGTCAGGAGTTTCTCGAGGTCTCTTTCATTCTTCAGGCATTCAAAAAGCTGATCCGTGTTCAAGCGATGTTGAATGGATTCCAGGACCGCTTCATACAACGATCCCTTGCTCTTGAAATGGCGGTACACAGCCGGTTCAGTAATACCACAGGAAGTAGCCAACTGCTTGACGGTTACCTTATCGTAACCATAGCGGCTAAACAGTTCAGTCGCTTTTTCGACTATTTGCGCCTTGCGTTCGGAAGCTTTCAGATGTAAACCTCAATGCTTTAGTTAGTGCTTACTAACATACCAATTTCACGAACTAAGTCAAGGCTATTTGGCCCGTTGCACCAACCGATTGGTTATTTGTACCTGGCTGTTAAGAAAAAAAGAGACTGCCAAACTATGCTCGGCAGCCTCTTTGAAAGCTATATAATATAGATGCAACGTCTACATTATTACAACCAGTTTACCAATCTGGGTGTCGCGTCCGGGGGCATCCACCGTCCAGTAATAAATCCCCGAAACTACCATCTGTGTGTTCCGCGTGATCATATTCCAGCTTTCATGGGTATCAGCCCCACTGCCGGCAACTTCATCATGCTCGATTTCGCGGACCATGTCGCCGTCGAGTGTAAAAATCCTGATGGTGCACTTCGGCGGCAGATTGGCAAAATGTATTTCCCTGGTACGATCCGGCGGACGGTCGGTGTCGACGCGGCCTTCATAACCGCGATCGCGATAACCGGCATCAATACGATAGGGATTCGGATAGACATACACTTCCAGATTCTGGTTCTGAACATTATCCCAGCTTGCGATCGGATAAACCAACTGAGCATTGTTGGATACTGATGTTTCGAGTGATCCAAGGCCGGTTGCCGGAGAACCATAGTCGAAGGCGGTCACGTTGACATAATACTGAACCGTTGGCAACAGATCGTCGAGAACATACTCATATTCATAGTATTTATAATAACCGTCGTCGGTAGTATCCGCAGCGTTAATTGAATCGAGGTTGGGTTCATCCTGGAAAGGATAGATTTTGTGAATACCGGTGTTCACACCAAGAATTGACGCATTATAATCCTGGGGTTCGAATATGAACACTGACTCCGGATAATCCGGGTGTACGTACGGATGACTGCGAGTATAATCGAGGGGATCGAACTCGGTGTCATTACAGGAACTGCCATAGAGACAACGCAATTGTTCAATAGTGAACGGAGTCTCCTTGAGTTCAAATCCCGGATCCGATCCGGCTGCCACATAAACGAGTTTATTATAGTCCTCATGATCGTACGATTGCATCATGGAGAAGCTGGCGGCACGTTCATCCCGCGCCAGATAAACGCGATAACCCTCGAAATCCATCTCCCGACTGAAGACGTCTCGCGTAGTCTCCGAATAGAAGCCATTCCAACGAATCCTTAGAGATCCTACATCGTCACGTTCAACCCAGAATTCCGGCGCCGGCGGCGGAGATGCCCCTCGGAAATCCGGAATACCGTCTCCTTCATACCAGAAAGTATCACAGACAGTCTCTTCCTGCCCGTTGATCGTTACGGTATTACAGCATTCATGCCACTTGCCGGAGAATGAGTCGCCGTCCGTGTCAACTCCGGGATTATCGTAGACCCAACTGGCCCAGCGTGAGTTGAGGGCAAGATCGCTGAAATCCAGATTCGCATAAAAGGCATCGGGATTGTACGGCAAGTTGTTAAGGGCATTGTTCTCGTCCTGATGAAGATCTTCACCTCCGACGTATGCAAACGAAAGCGGGAGAGTCTGCCCCGGATTGATATCGAACGGACCGAATGAAATAAGATAACGAGTGTCATATCCGTCGGCAAAATCATCCGCCAGATCCTGGTTGGGGTAAAGCCAGAGAGTATCATTTACCTGAATCGAGGCGGTGTAGACCTGGTCGTAGTCAAACTCGCGATTGCGCATGACATAGTATTTTTCTTCATCACCGACCGGAGTACCGAGATTACCGTGACGGAAAGTTCGAAACGGCTCGGCCAGTCGACCGACATTGGCTTTCTCGCGAGGGCCGAAATCCAGTGCGGCCGAAGTATTACCGATCCACCAGTTGAAACTGACATCCAACGACTCAGCCGGGGTACGTACGATTCGTGTCGCTGTCACATTAGGACAGGGCTGCTTCGTGTCGCTCCCTGCCGGCAGGTAGCTGAAGTCACCATCGTTGTCGGCAATGAAAGCGGCGAAAACCGTATCGAGAAAAGTGCAATTGCCGTATTCGGCCGGATACGTCTCCATGAAACCACATATATCGTCCTGTGCGCCGTCAGAGGTTCTCCCTTCAAAAGCGACATCGGCATCAACGTAAATACCCATGTACACATCCTGAAGGTTCGAGGTGCCGATATTGGTAATCTTATAATCGAACAGGACGAAATCTTCGGCATAAGCGTAAGACCAGGCGTAGGTCGCCTGAGTTATCTCGATATCGAGCGGCTGATGCGGCTTGCCGGCAACATCAGTAATCAATCCAACTAACAATGTATCGGAGTAGGTCGCAATATAGTCCTGTTCCGAGATAGCGCCATCATATTCAGGGGCATTGGGATCACGAATAGACCGATATATAATATCCCCAAAGGGAGATTCATCCGGGGCAAATTCAGACTCGACTGAATTCCAGCCGTCGGCTCCTAGCGAAACGAGGGTATCGCGATCAACCACCGCCCCGATCCAGAACGCAGCACCGTAAAGATACGAGATTCTTGAACCTATAGGATACTCACACGACGCTACTTCTTCACCGGTAAAGCAGTCAACTGCCTGTCCTTCCGCGTACTTAATCCCGAACGTCCCGTTGTTGTTCACTCCCAACTCGATTTTGCCGACATTGTGACCGACCAGGCAATAAGCCGGTAATGCGGCTAATCCTCCCGGTTCTTTGCTTTGCTCGGAAACACCCGGAGCAGTTCGGGGAAACGCAACTGTCGCCAACCCTACGACAATGGCCAAACTCCCTGCGCACTCTCTAAAATATCGACTCATTCTCATAAACCACACAACCTCGCTCTAACTTGGCATTTCATTGAAGACGTATAGTCGGCTCGATGTATGCAATATAGATGGGAAAAAACTCTTGTACACAGAGTGTCTCGAAGCTTAAAAAAGGCCGCTTCTTAAATGAGAAGCGGCCTATTATAACCATATTCAGATTACATAATCACAACCAGCTTGCCGATTTGAGTCTCACCGGTCGAAGACTCAACGGTCCAGTAGTAAATACCGGAAACGACCATCTGGGTGTTACGGGTAATCATGTTCCATGACTCATGTGTATCGGTACCGCTACCGGTATCTTCATTATGTTCCAATTCACGCACCAAGTCGCCGTCAAGTGTATAAATACGGATAGTGCACTTGGGCGGCAGATTCGCAAAATGGATTTCCCGGGTACGATCCGGCGGGCGGTCGGTATCGACACGTCCTTCGAAACCACGGTCACGATACCCGGCATCGAGTCGATATGGATTCGGGTATACGTAGACCTCGAGATCATGATTCTGCACATCTTCCCAAGACGGCAACGGAAACACTTCCACCGTCCCGCTGGTGACCGATGTCTCCAGCGACGCCAGCCCTGATTCCGGTGAACCGTAATCGAAAGCTGTGACGTTCACATAATATGGCACGGTCGGGAGCAGATTTTCAATCGTATACTCATACTCGTAGTATTTGAAGTAGCCGTCATCAGTCAGGTAAACAGTATCATTCTCAGGAATCTGATCGTTGAGAATCGAGTCAGGAGTCATACCTTCATCCGGCTTGGGAGCCTTCGGATATAACTTGCAAATATCGGTAGTGACCCCCAGCTCGGAAGCATTGTAGTCCTGCGGTTCAAAGATGAGCATAGAGTCACCCTTCGCATAAGGATGCGAAGTCGTGTAATCTAGAGGATTGAAGTTCTCATCATCACAGCTCTCTCCATACCAACAACGCAGGCTGTCAATAATAAACGGTGCTTCATGAAGTTTGTATTCGCCATCTGATCTGTCATAGACCAGCTTGTTATAGTTTTCCTGGTCGTAGGACTGCATCATACTATAACTTGCGGCTCTTTCATCACGGGACATATAAACGCGATACCCCTCAAAGTCCGCAATGCGGGAGAATACATCTTTCGTAGTCTCCGACAGCAAACCGTTCCAGCGAATGTGAATCGTGCTGATTTCCGGACGGGTCACCCAGAACTCCGGAGCCGGCGGCGGAGAAGCACCCCGGAAATCCGGTACGTTGTCGCCACGAATCCAAATCGTATCGATGACCGCTCCCGTCGAGTCGTATTTCAACAAAGAATCACCGAAATCACCATCACCGTCAGTATCCACTCCCGGATTATCGTAAACCCAACTGGCCCAGCGCGCGTTTAGAGCCAGATCCGAGAAGTCCAGATTGGCATAAAATTGATCAGGATGATCAGGTAAATTCTGTGTAGCGTTACCCTCAACGGTGTGCAATCCTTCACCCGCCACATAGGCAAATGAAATTGGGAGCGTCTGTCCGGCACTAATCTCAAATGGTCCAAATGACAGCAAATAACGGGTGTCGTAACCATCGGCGAAATCTGCCGCCAGATCCTGATTAGGATATTGCCAAAGAGTATCGTTGATCTGGATAGAAGCCGTATAAATCTGATCGTAGTCAAATTCGCGATTCCGCAACTGGTAATACTTATTGGCATCGCCTTCAGGAGTACCTAAGCCACCAGTCCGGAAATCACGCCACTCCTCAGCCCAACGACCTTTTCCCGGTCGTTCACGTGGACCGAAATCCAGTGAGGGGTTTCCGTTGCCGATCCACCAGTTGAAACTGACATCCAACGAGTCTGACGGCGTACGCACGATACGAGTAGCCGTCACATCAGGACAAGGCATCTTTTGACCGGCATCGTTGGTGTAATCGAAATCACCATCGTTGTCGGCAATAAACGCAATAAACACTGTATCCAGATACTCAAGTCCTTCTTGCTCGGTTGGATAAGTCTCAAGGAAACCGCAGATATCATCTTGAGAACCTACAGCGTCACGTCCGTCGAAAGATACATCGGCATCGACATAAATACCCATGTACACATCGGACAGAAGATCAGTCCCGATATTCGAAATTTTGTAATCGAACAGTACAAAATCCTCAGCGTACGAATACGACCAGGCATAAGAGGCCTCGGTCACTTCGATATTCAACGGCATATGGGGCCGACCGAAGAAATCGTTGTCAACACCTTGTGTTAACGTATCCGTATAGACTGAGATGTAATCCTCTTCGGAGATAGCGTCTTCATAAGCATCCGATTCGGGATCAGTAATCGATCGGTAGACCATATAGCCGAACGGCGGTTCATCCGGGTACATTTCGTTGGCGGTTTGCCAACCGTCTGCGCCAACCGACACCAACGTATCCCTACCGACTACAGCACCAATCCAGAATGCGGCACCGAACAGATATGAAATCTGAGAGTTCTTGGGATACTCACATGAGGGGACTTCTTCTCCGGTGAAACAGTCGACCGCCTGACCGACCGTATACTGATTACCGAACGTCCCATTGTTGTTCACGCCCAGTTCGATCTTTCCAACACGGTGCCCTGCCAGACAGTGGGCAGGCGACAGAGACATGTAACCCAGATCGTTCCTGCGTTGATCCGCCTCGAGGCTCATTCGGCCGAACGCATCCGCGGCCAGAACCACTAACATCACTAAAGTGATCAGGATCAGAGTTGTTTTACGATAAAGCATAATCCTCGCGCGCATTTATTAAATGTTCACTATTAGCAAGCCAGACGTGCCATCACGCCACACACCTCTTTAAGCAACCCAATATAAATATACAATTTCCACCCAAAATCAAGTCCCATTTGGGCAAAATGATGCGAACCACGGCCTCTCTGTATCGACATCCGCAGTTTCTCTTTTTTCCGAAAAATCCAACAGCTTCACACCTTAGACGAATCATTTTCAATACCTGTTCAAAGCAGGGTTGGCAAACTTAAAGATTCTTGTGGCCGCCCAACTATCTTACTATATAACAACAACATAGAGGTAGGCAATTTCTTCCGCACCGTATTTCATCGGTGGTCATTGCGCCGGCTGAAGCTAATCCGGTAAGTGTCCGAGAGAGCAATCAGGATATCAGTATCAAGCCCGAGAGACTTAACTCTCGGGCTTGATATTATAGGAATTTCTGGATAGCGTGGTGAATCACACTCAAAACAGCACCGTTACGGACAATTCAGATCAGGTCCGGACTGGAACATATATGTCACCAGGTAAACCAAATCTGCGATATCCGGACCGGCACCGCTGCCGTCGACATCGGTAGTTTCCATGTTGGAAGGCTCTGCTCCTCCCTGGAACATATACGTTACCAAATAGACCAGGTCGGAAATATCCGGTCCCGATCCATTGCCGTCAATATCACCGCAGATCCAGTTGTCCGAAGTTACGGTCAATATCACCGGCAATGATATGTTGCCTTCAACCGGATCGTTTGAAACGATGTTGACCAATCCCTGATAAACACCATCCTCCAATGAGGTCGCATCGTAAAGCACGTCGAATTCAGCGGAGCCCATCGGATCAATCGATCCTCCTGCGGAACTGACCGCAAGCCAGTGCTCGGCGTTGATGTCGATCCGCAGATCGGAATGCATGTAAGCCGCATTGTACACCACGGTGAGACCGTCATCGGCATTCGTGTTTTGAATACCGACTGTCGCAGCTTCCAGACTCAGCGTTCCGGGATCCATATAACCGTATTGGAGCGTAACGACACCGTCCGGATAGAGAATCGCCTCGAACGTCAACGAGCCGGTTCCGGTAGTTCCGGAATACAACAGAATCTGATCAAAGGCGACAATGAACCGTTCCTCAGCGGCATCGAAGTAATAATAGATATTGCCTCCGCGTCGAGGATCCAGGTCGTCCCAGAACATGGCGATCAAACTGCTCATACCGGTTACCGGAAGACTGTTATTCACTCGCGAACTGATCCCTTCGTCAAAAGCGATCATTCCGTTGGAATTGATGTACAACTCGGTATAGACACTGTCATAGAACGGGAAAGCAAATCCTATCGGAATCGCTGCGGTAGCCTCATCGTCACCCAGGGTGACCGCTGTCCCCACCGCCGAGATATCAACCCAATCGTACAACGGACCACCGGTTTCATCGGAATCGATCCAGAAATGTCCATAGCTGTCGGGACCGCCATAGCTGCGTTCGGAAGCAACATAGAGCGGCTCGGGAACGACATCCTTGTCCGAGATCGAAAGCTGCGAACCGATCAGTTGCGGCCGAACAGCACTGACAACATCGACCTTCGATGATCCGCCTACCAGCATTTGACATGAGATTTGATAATCCAAACGACCTGAACCGTTGTTGTTGATCGTCACTCGGTAACTGGAGGTATCTCCCGCTGCAAGGTTTTCGGTAAATTCGGTTTCAACGATGTCGATCTGCGGCGCGTAGATGTGCAACGAAACCGGGATACTGCCTGCGTTGTTGGTCGGATCGTTGGTCACATAATTGATTGCCCCGGCGTGATCCCCGCAAGCCAGAATGGTCGAGTTCAACTCGATCTCGAAATCGACACTGTCACCGGGATAAACCGTCTGTTCGGTTTCATCGACACTTACCCAGGCATCAGCGCTGCTCAATGTCACAGTCAACAAACCCGGTCCGAGATTGCGAATCAGGAGTGTATCCAACGCATCATCGCCCGGCTGAAGACTATCCGCGAATTCGGTTTGCACCATCTGCATCGTGGGAGGCAGATCGATACTGAAACGATGTGCCCAGGGGGCGCCAATGAACGGGTGAGTTTCCACACGGCCGGAATTATCTGCAGCCTGAATGTAATAGGCCACTTCATTGATTCCCGACACCGCCGGGATATAACCCTGATACTCATCACCTCCGGCGCTTGTCAAGGGAGCACTGCTATAAGGACCGTCGTCAATGCTATAGAATATCTTACATGAATCCATGATAAGCCCGGCATCGCTGTGATCGACAATCGTACAAGTAACCAAATAGTCGTTGAGCGTATCGGTCTGATCGGACAACGGGACATGATCGATAAACAGCATGTTCGAGTCCGGCACTCCCATGGTCCGACAATGGATGGCGTCATCATCCAGCCACGAGCCGGTGAAACCGAGAATCTCGTATCCCGGCATAGCTTCTTCGTAAACCGCGAGGGCATCATCGTCGGCGCTGGATCCGAAGATCGGCACGAATACCTTATCGTTAAGAATGATCGAGTTGGTATAGGCCGTACCGGTCGGGCAATAAACACGATAGATCGTGTAGGGTCTCCCCCACGGAGAAATTTGCTGCGACAACCATTCGGCTCGCGCATTCAAAAGACTGTACTGTGACCAGTTCGAGGGTACATCCTTAACCAGAATCGTCGTCGGATTCAGGAACTTGGCCCAACAGTCGATATGGTGAATTCCGCTTGATTCAATGTACTCTAGCACGGTGTAATCGTTGCCGAGATAAGCCAGCATGAGCGAGTCGATTTCATTGTGGGTCCACTCCGTGTTTTCATCCCAGACCAATCGAGTTGACATCGACATCCCGAGACCATCGGACATGTGATTACCGCCCGGTGTAGAAAGGTCGAGGCCGTAGACATTCAGCCCCCATAAGTCGCCGATCACTCCCGGAATCAAATCATCGTACGGTCGCGGACGATTGTAGACCGGGTCCACGATCCCCATATCGCCGTTTTCTTCGAAAATGAACCAGGGACCATAGTCGCGAGTCCAGATGGAATTGGTGGGAGCGATTACCCAATCGACATGAGACATATTCACACCGTAGGCGTTGTAGTTGGTCGTCACGGTCGATTGCTCCGAGGTGCTGGCGACGATTGTCGTAACCATCAGGTCCTCGGACAGCTCCGCAATTATGGAATAAGAAATACCGAACGGATAACGAATGATCACACCCTGCATCGGTTCCCATTCGGAGGGGTTGCGCACTTTGCCGGTCGGCGGCGCGGTACTAATATGGTACTTGCCTATTTCATCCAACCGTGTCATTTCTTCCTCGGTTAATCCGATCGGCAATAACTTCTGATTGTCGGCCAAAGCTGCCGCCGCAACCAGGGTAATCAGGAAAGCGCCAAGGGTAAGCAAGAATAGTCGTGTTGTCATCGTCCCACCGTTTCTGGTATCAATCCGTGGGAGTGGTTATGAACAACTCCCATTTTTATTCATCACACAACCACCCGCGTGGGAGAAAAGAAGTAAAAAGGTGATAGGACCGAATAAGGGCGGTTGGATGACGGCTGCCCCGGAACAACGGGGCAGCCGTCGGGAAAACACTTAATCCTTTCGATCAGCCACCACAGACCGGCGGCGGACCGGAGGAGAACATATAGCTGACCAGATCAACCAAATCGCTAATATCAGGCACAGCTTTACCGTCACCATTGATGTCACAGGCTTCCATGATCGGCGGTTCCGGGCCGGCCTGGAACATGTAGGTTACGAGATAAACCAGATCGGCAACATCCGGACCGCTGCCGCCACCGTCAACATCCCCGCAAACATATAGCGGTACATTGCTCACGGTAAGTGTGATCGGAATCGATATCGGATTATCGGCCGGATCGGGATCGTTACTCGTTACCGTTACCAGGGCGTCATAGCTGCCCTCATCCATCTCACCGGAAGTGATCATACAGTTGACCGTGTCCGCTTCACCCGGAGCCAGCGTGCCGCCGGTCAGGTCGACACTCAGCCAGTTGTAGGGTTTCACGAACAAGATCGCCAGGTTGTCCTTGAGATAGTCGGTGGCATAAGCCACTTCGAGACCATCCGTGCCGTCGGCATTTTCGATACCGATAGTTCCGGAAGCGACATCGAATCCTGTCGCAATCGACTGGTACTGGAACTTAATCGTCCCGTTGTCGTTGAGAATCACCTCGGCGGTGATCACATCCCCGGCGGCAGCCTGGTACTCGGGATAACCAACGAACTGGATAACCAGACGGGAGCCGTCACTCTCGACATAAACGTGCGCATTGAGATTGTCGGAGTCGGTCGGATCCAGATCGTCCCACATCCAGGCCAGAATCGCATTCGGTGTTGAAGCGGTTGGAATCGTGACCTTATATCTCGACCCCATATCACTCGAAGCGAAACCGATTATACCGTTGGAACCGACATATACCTGATCGTAAATACCACCGTAATACTCGAAATCGAAACCGATATCGTACGGACCGGCATAGTTGTCGTCATCAAGCGAGCCAATGATATCCAGGCCGGTCGCCGAGACATCGATCCAGTCAAACACCGGTCCACCCGGATCGTCGGAATCGACCCAGAAATAGCCGAACGTGTCCGGACCACCCGAATTACGAGTTACGTCGAAACCGCGATCAGGCTGATCGACACCCTTCTCGTCGATATAGCCATCCCAGAAATCAGCCGGATAATCACGGTGTGCCGGCTCCATACCGGTCGCCGACAACGAGGTCAACAAATCGGCCTTACGGGAATAATCCAGATGCACCGCCACCTGGTAGCTGAGACCGCCCGGTCCTGCGTTGGCAATCTCCACCGGACAGTACACCGTGTCGCCTTGCGCCAGAGTCTTGGTCATGGCAGCGGGTGTGACACTAATCGAGGGGGCATAGTCAATACGGATATCATCCACGAACCAGTAATCCGTGTCGGCGCTGCTGCCGTCGGAGATCAGACGCAGTTGGAATCCGGAATGCACCGCATCCAGCGGAAGGGGCACGTTGACATACGTGAACTCTTCCTCGGCTGTTCCGGTACCTTCATGGCTGTTAACGACCGTCCATTCACCGACGTTGTTCTTATATTCGAGGTAGAGGAATTCCCCGGCTTCCGGAGCATCGCCGGAGCCACCCATCTCGATGTAATAGGTCAGAATCGCACCGTCTTCACCCGAGAGATCGACCAGCCTGGAGATCAACGTATCATCGCCGCCGTCCAGCAACAACGCATAGGGGCTGCTGGGCGGATTCATCGCCTCAGAAGAAACCTCCGCCCCGTAATTCTCGAACCACCGGTCGATCGTCAATTCGGTCGTCTCAAACGGTTCGTAGACCGGGAAATCAATCGGCGGTCCACCGGACTCGGTCATGACCATCACCAGGTCGGTTACCATACCGTCGCCCTGTGAAGTCACCGTTACTTCGGCCGTGTCGACCACGTGCGGACCGGCATCGGACGGAACACTCACATTGACTTTGATTTTGAGCGAATCGCCCGCTGCCATGATCGGGGTTGAAGTTATCGGATTCAGTCCGCTTTCATCGGTGAAAGTAACACCCCATGAGTTTTCCGCTACCGACAAATCATAAGCGTCATCCAACCGACCGCGGTTGGTCACCGTAATTTGATACGATGCCGTGAATCCGGCCGGACCGGATTGGAACTGGCTGTACGGAGTCGCCTCGACATCATAATCCGATGGATATCCGACGAAGAAATCATCGACGAACCAGTCATCGTAGGAACCGGAGGAAGCATGGTTATACATTTTCACCCGGAAACCGGCATGGTAAGCCGCTCCCGGCAGCGTCAGTTCCACCGGCTCGAAAACGGTCATATCATCGCCGTCACCGGAATGCTGTGCCAACAACTGCCACGTACCGAGTGAATCGAGATATTGGACGAACAAATCATCACCGGCTTCAGGTGAATCACCGCCGCCCGTGCGCTGGTATTGATACTTGAGCAGTACATTGACTTCACCGCGTAAGTCAATCGCTTCCGTCACCAGCGTGTCGCCCTGATTCGGGGAACCATCGAAATTCACCGAGTACGGTGAAGTGGGTTCTTCCAAACCAAGCGTGCTTATTGCCGCACCCGGCCAGCGATCCCATTTGGTATTGTCGAACTCGGTCGTTTCGAAATCATCGCCGAACGGAATCACCCAGGGTTGACCGGCGGAAACCGTAACGACTTCAATCGCATCGGTAAACGAGGCGTCACCGACCGAAACCGCCGTCACGGCTGCGGTATCGACTTCATCTTCCCAACTGGTGGGGACGATCACCCGCAGTTTGAAATCATACGTATCGTCGGCTGAAATTACCGCCGTGCCGCTGATTTCGTATGAACCCGTCGCATCGTAGAGCGCGGTCGGCCAGGCAGCGTCAAGGGTAAGATCATAAGAATCATCCAACACGCCGTCGTTGGTTACATACAGATCATACCACAACGTGTCGGCCACCGGTCCCGTTTGCGAAAGGCCATCGGGGCCCATGAAGAAACCGTAGTCGATCACCTTGAAGCTGTAAATGTCGGTGCTGTCAACGAAGCCGGCTACGTTCTTAGCCCAGATGTAATAATCGATATGAGTACCGGCCGGCTGGACCGGGATATACCCGATAAAATCTTCACCCAACTTGGAGGTTGTCATCAGGGCCGCCGACCAGACATCGTCGATACCGTACCAAACCAGCACCGAGTCATAATCAAGCGTAGTATCGCTGTAGATCGTCGCGGTCACTTCGTAGTCGTTGAGGATATCCTTGGTGTCGCCGAGCGGTTCGTGCAGGATGGTCAGATCGGTCGTAACCACCACATCCTCGACAACCGTCTCGTGATTGTACGCCGTCACCGTCAACTTCATCGGATCGACACTGATCGGTAACATCTGGTTGATCGTAATCGTCGCCATCCCGGAAGCATTGGTGAAAGCCGAACCGTATAAAACCCCGTCCTTATAGAGCGCACAAAGGGCTCCTTCAACACCCGGTATCTCCACCTCGTACGTCGGTGAGTTGAAAAACACCGCCCCGGAATGGTTGACCGTCAGCGAGGCCGGCGTGTCGGTCCGTACCTGCACCGAAGGATCTCCGAATACGTGCCAGGTGTAGAACATGTCGTAGCCGTCGGATCCGGAGTTGTCATCCATCATCCGGCAACCGCCGTTGTAGCAGAGAGCACCGAAGCTGTTAACCACATCAGCAACGAGTAAATCATCTATTTCATCCTGGCAGTCCATCGGAGGATTCCAGTCCTGGTTGATCGATGACATATAGGTCCCTATCGCACCGGTCGGATTGGAGCCGTTGGTGGCTCGCATCCACGCTTCAGCAAAGCAGGTGTAATAACGGAACTGGCCATTAACGCAAGCCACGCTGATAATGAACGGCAACATGTTGTCGTTGGTCAGGGCGTTGACATTGGAATTGCTGTACCCGGTCGACGACCATGAAGTGGTCGTGCCGTGACCGCAATAGTTGATAATACTACGGCCGGAGTTGAGCGCCGATGATACCTGCGCGGCGGTACCGCTGGGATCGTAAATCTGATCCACCAGAGTATAGGTGTAACCGAGCAGGTCATTACGGATATAATTCATGTGTTGATAGTCATACTCACCACCGTCGTGTCCCGGACCCTGGTTCGAGGCAACTCCGGTCCCCTGATGGAACCAGTCACCGGTGGGCGGATTTTGCTCGTAAGTGAGCACCCGCTGAACCTGGGTGTTTACATGAGCCTCGGTCTCGGCCGAGAAACGTCCTATGAGAATATCCGGATAAGTATCGGAACCGGCCACCAGAGAAAATTTCGGATCGGCCGCGCCGCCGCTGTGGGTATCGGTCGTCACCTGGGCCGCATCGCCGACCAGCAACACAAAGCAAAGATCGGTACTGTCATAGAAATCCTGGATGAAGCTCTTGATGCTGGAGGCCGTATTACCCACGTCGCTGATATTCACCATCGTCGTCTTGATCCCCTTCTGGTTCTTCCAGTCAACCAGTGGTTGCATCTCGTCGGCGAAGTTGTCGTAGGTTATTACCAGCATGTCGCCGGTTTCCTCGACCAGGGCGTATTTCTCAAGCGTCTGAGAGTAGTTGATAAACCGTCTCTGGTAAATCGTTTCGAAATCGGTGGTGATCGAATTCATCGCCTTATTGCGATTGAACACGTTGATCTCACCCGGTCCGTCAGGTGTGAGCGCCACCGTAATCGACGTATATACTCTCAGAACGCCGGTTATCGGATTGTACTGGAACGGCTGGAAGTCAATCACCGTGCCACGGAAGTCGCGCAGGATATAAGGATCCCGCAGACTGGCCAGACGACCCGGGAAAAACTCATCAATCCCGTATTCCGGTCCGAACTCATACGGAATATCCTCGGGATTCACGGTACGCGAAAGGTTCCCCTTGGAAGGTATGATCGGCAAATCGGTAAATTCGACATACTCCTGTGCGACCACCTCGATCGCCATACGGGCGTCGTCCGGAATAATTACACTGCGGCTTATTCTCGGCAGAGCCGGGGCTCCGCGCTCCAACATGATTGTCGCATCGCCGCTTGAAATCGAAAAGTAGGCTTGCCCGTTGATGTCGACCGGCGCCTGGTCGAATCCTCCCACGTCGAGTCGAACCACGATCTTATCAGGCGATGACTGCTCGACAAATACGCCGAGATCTTCGCTGTGGCTGATCAACTCGACATGCTCGGCCGAAACCGCACTCGCCGCCAAAATCAGACATACCAGTCCAATTAGAACATTCCTTCCCATAGCGTCCTTTCCTCCGATGATTGAGTATCGTCTTAACCCTTGTGGCATCGGGCCTTCATTCTGTGGATAACAGCTCTGGCATATCGCCATATACCTCTATAAGTTTAAGTATAATAAAGAATTGTGACATGGCAAGGAAAACCTGCCCCGGATTGCAAAAGCACCCGCCAGGCCTCCGATTTTCTATCAATTGGAAACGATTTCCCTATCAAAACGCATTAATACAATGCGATTTCTGAACCTGACGATAAAAGCCGCAAAGAACATAAAAATGTGACCTTAAATTCTTTATAAGCCATTATTTTACAACAGGATATAGATTGTTTTTTACTTGCTAATCAGGACCGAAAATGGTATCATAGGGACTTATGATAGGAGACTTTGGATTGCGCCTTAAGAAGCCATCAGACAACGATTTCCGCTATCCTCAGCCAATATCCGGGCTGGTGGACAAGCTGATGGCCAACCTCGGCCTTTCTCGCCGCTACGACGGCTGGCGAGTGGTTAAAGACTGGGTTGATATTGTTGGCTCTACCCTGGCCGCACGCGCCCGAGCGATACGTTACGCCGAGGGGGTGCTTTATATTGCCGTCGAGGATGATTCCTGGCGGCAGGAACTCTCCATGCAACTTGAGACCATCCTGGATGAGATTCACCGGCGGCCTTACGGACGGGCCGTGCAGGAGATTCATTTTGAATCCGGTTTGAAAAGGAACTGATATCGATGGCTACCACTGAAGAAGTCACCAAGCCCAAAAAGACGAATAATAAATACGACGCTGCGACAATTAAGGTACTCAAAGGCCTCGAGGCGGTGCGTCGCCGCCCGGCTATGTATATCGGCGATGTCGGCCAGCGTGGTCTGCATCATCTCGTTTACGAAGTAGTGGACAACTCCGTTGACGAGTCGATGGCCGGTGAATGTGACAAGATCATTGTCGAGATCAACAAAGATGAATCGATCACCGTCACCGACAACGGTCGCGGTATCCCAACGGAAATACATCCCGACACCAAAGTCTCCGCCCTCCAGGTGGTCATGACCACTCTCCATGCGGGCGGAAAATTCGACCATGAGTCTTACAAGGTTTCCGGCGGCCTTCACGGTGTCGGCGTTTCGGTCGTTAACGCCCTGTCCGAATGGTGCTGGGTTGAGGTTACTCGCGATGATGAAGTATCCCGCCAGGATTATGATCGCGGTGTCCCGCGTGAAAAAGTCAAAGTGGTCGGCAAAGGCAAAAAGACCGGAACTAAAACCTGTTTTAAAGCCGACACCGAAATTTTCAAAAAGATCGAATATCGCTTCAGCATTCTCGCCGCCCGTATGCGCGAGCTGGCCTTCCTCAACCAGGGATTGACTATCGTCTTGAAAGATCACCGCCAGGAGAAGGAAGAAACCTTCTTCTTCAAAGGCGGTCTCTCTTCATTTGTCGAATATCTGAACGAGAATAAAACGCCGTTGTTCAGGAAACCGATTCATTTCGCCAAGGAAAAGGACGATATCCAGGTCGAGATCGCCCTGCAATACAACGATGGTTACAACGAGTCGGTTTATTCTTACGTGAACAACATCAACACCATCGAGGGCGGCACTCACCTGACCGGTTTCCGTACCGCTCTCACGCGCTCGATCAACAGCTACGCCATCAAGTATAACCTGCTTAAAAACGGCAAGAGCAAGAGCAACGGACTCCAGTTGATCGGCGATGATTCCCGCGAGGGACTCACGGCGGTTATTTCCGTTCGGGTGCGTGATCCTCAGTTTGAGGGACAAACGAAAACCAAGCTCGGCAACAGTGAAGTTCGAGGCGTTGTCGAACAAGTAACCAACGAATATCTCGGTGCCTTTTTCGAGGAAACACCGGCAATCGGCAAAAAAGTAGTCGATAAAATTCTGCAAGCCGCCCGCGCTCGTGAAGCGGCCCGTAAGGCCAAGGAATTGACTCGCCGTAAAACCGCTCTTGATTCCGCCTCACTCCCCGGCAAACTGGCCGACTGCTCTCTTCGCGATCCGGAATCCTGCGAGTTGTACATCGTGGAGGGCGACTCGGCCGGAGGTTCCGCCAAGCAGGGCCGTGACCGTCGTTTTCAGGCAATTCTGCCGTTGCGCGGCAAAATTCTCAACGTCGAAAAAGCTCGTATCGACAAGATCCTGAGCAACAACGAAGTCCGCAGTATGATCACCGCTCTCGGTTGCGGCGTCGGGGATGAGTTCGACACTTCCCGAGTGCGTTATCATAAGATCATTATCATGACCGATGCTGATATCGACGGCTCCCACATCCGTACTTTGCTGCTGACGTTTTTCTTCCGCTACATGCGGGACTTGATCGATCAGGGTTATGTCTACATCGCTCAGCCGCCGCTTTATCGTCTCAAGCACGGCAACAACGAACAATATGTTTTCGATGACTCCGAACTGGATAAAATCCGCAAGACTTTCCCGAAAACCGGTGTCAGTGTCCAACGCTATAAAGGTCTCGGTGAAATGAATCCCGAGCAGCTTTGGAAGACCACGATGGATCCGGAGACGCGGACCTTGTTGCAGATTTCGCTCGAAGACGGCAAGGAAGCGGACCATTTGTTCAGCGTGCTGATGGGGACCGAGATAGAACCTCGGGCCAAGTTCATCCAGGAAAACGCTCAATACGTTCGCAACCTGGACGTGTAGAACCCACTCGAAAATACGAATTGTAAGGCAGGTCTCCCCGAGATCTGCCTTTTTCTCATAGCTCGCAGACCGGGCTCCTCGCGATCCCGGCCGTTACCGGCTCGAGGGGTACCCGACTCGTCTTGAGAACCACAGACCGTCAACAAAGATATTGCCATCAATTATTACATTTCGTAACGTTGTACGAACGCAAGGCTCACAAATCCATTCGGGAGAAACAATATGAAATTCTTTTTCACATTACTGATCGCTTCCCTGCTTTGCCTGCCGGTGGCGGTTGCCGCTGATGAAAACACACCGGCGACAACGGACGAATCAACAACTGTTGACGCCGATACCGTTGTCACGACGCAAGAGGCTGCAAAAGAGATGACTCTGGCCGAGTACCTGGTAGGGGTATGGGACATTACCCCGAACAAGCGGATACTGTCCGGGGATATCACTTTCACGGCGGAAGGCGCTTACGAGAAGAACGAGGAACACTCCGACGGTAAAGTCGGCGACAAGGGTGAGTACAAACTCTATCCGGACCAGACACCGTGCGGGATCGATATCTGCCTCGGTAAATGCGGTCAATCGGAATGGACTACCTTGTTTGGGATCATAAGGATGTTGGACGATGGGCGCGTCGAGATTCTCACTTCGCCAACCAGCACTCGCCCGACCGCATTCGGCGAGGAGCCGGACCCCACTCATACAATGTTCCTCACCCGCCGCACCGAAACGAAATAGGTCTTAGGTGGACTGAACTCCCCGTAGGCCGGGATCCCTGTGATCCCGGCCGTTTTGTCGGGAACGGCAAACCATAGGGCAGGTCCGTCATCGAACCTGCCCTTTTTTCATAGTTGTTGTCAAAATCTCACTTCGCGATACGCTTTCGGCGGACGGGGGATTTTGACTTACAGCGTTGCTTCTTGTATTTATACAAACCGCAAATCGCAGAGCTTGCCGGCCTGATCCAATATGCATTTCACCTGTCCCTAATTCCCCCTTGCCCAAATCGCGATTCTGTGCTAAATAGAAGTCCGTTGTGATGATGTCGATCTCGGTTCGCCGGGATCACAGGGATCCCGGCCTGCGGATTGACTACAAAGCAAGTCACGTAGGTCGGGTTGCTTGCATGCTTGCAACCTGACACTGCAGAGCAGGTCTCGGAGAGACATACTCTACAAGGATGACTTGTTGAATCGAAAGTCCCACCCGAGGGGTGGGGCACCGAATCTTGAGTAGGTCAAAAATCGTGTCCGCTGAAGGCGGATCGAAAAGCGAAGTTTTGACAGCAAACGAAGCCTCGGTATGGGGGCAGACGAGGACGTCTGCCGCCCACACAGGTCTCGGAGAGACATGCGCTACTTCGGGGCAGACGACGTCTGCCGCCCACGAGAACGAATAGATTATCCCGGCCTGCGGGAATGACTGCACAGCGAGGAGTAAACACGGTGACGAACGAAGACCTCAAAGACCTCGAACAAGCCATAGCCGAACAGGCGAAACTATCGGGATTTTCCGGCTGCATACTTATTTCCGAAAAAGGCCGACAACTTTACACCGGCGCCTTCGGCTTTGCCAATATCCCCGACGAAATCCCGAACGAGATCGGAACCCGTTTTGCCGTCGCTTCCGGCAGTAAGGCTTTCACCGCCGTCGCCGTTTTACAGCTAATCGATCAGGGACGGATCAGCCTCGAAACACCGATCAAAGCGGTGGTTGACGCCGAGTTCCCCAACTTCTCCCTCGACCTCAAGGTTCGCCATCTGTTGACCCACAGCTCCGGCATTAAGGATTATTTCGATGAGGCCGGCGGCGAGGATTATGAGAATATCTGGAAAGATCGCCCGGTTTACAACTATCGCACGCCGCGCGATTTCCTGCCGCTTTTTCGAGAAAACGGACAGCACTTCGCTCCGGGTGAAAAATTCAGTTACAACAACGCGGCCTTTATCATTCTGGCGATCATGATCGAGGACCTGGCTCATATGCCATTCCTCGACTATATCCAGTCGTATATTTTCGAACCGGCCGACATGACCCGCTCCGGGTATTTCTGCACCGAGCTGCTCCCCGAAAAAACCGCCCGTGGTTATATTGTCGATACCGACGGCCGTATGCGCAGCAACATTTTCGCTCTCCCGGTCGTGGGCAGCGGCGACGGCGGCGCATACACCACGGCCGAAGACATGGACAAGTTCTGGAGCGCTTTGCTCGGACAACGCCTCCTTTCACCGACCCTGACTGAACTGATCGTTACACCGCAAATCGAAGCCAGGGAAGAAGGGGATAATCTTTGGTACGGCCTCGGCGTATGGCTGCGTCGCGAGCAGGAGAAAACGCTTTCTTACTACGTAACCGGCTGGGACCCCGGGGTGGCCATGATCTCGGAGTATTTGGTCGATTCCGGTCATCACGTCTGTCTTCTCAGCAACCAGAACGACGGCGTCTTCCAGCTTTACCGGTCAATCCTCTCACGTCTCAGGTAGATCAGGTTCCTCGGAACCTGATACAAGAAAGGACGCGGAGCAACGGAACGAGGAAGAAGAATCGTAGCGCGGGATCCCCGCCTACGAGAGCGTTGAAAAAGACGCACGCGCGGATGTTCAGCAAGACACATCTGTAATGCGAGCGACACAAGGCCGCCCGCTACGCAAGGTTAAGGCATTCTAATGCGTAGCAGCGGGGCTTGTCTCCGCCGCGTTGGAGGTTTGTCAACAATCCCCTACGAGAATACGTCTGGGCTGCTCTCACATCAAGGCTCCGGCCGTACCGATCCTGAACGCTCGGTGAGTCTTTTTGCTCGACAAAACCTCTGCCGTCGACTATTCTGAAGTCGGACACATTCTGAATAGAATCCGAGGAGAAGAAACGATGAAGGACAGCCTCAGGGTCGTATCCCTGTCGATGGTACTGATTGCCCTGGCGTTGCTTGCCGCCTGTCAAGGTGAACGGGAGAGTCTCACCAATGTCGAGAAGCTGCGGGCCTGGCAGAAGGGTGTCTGGATCAGCGGCTCCGGGACCTACACCGTCTATACCGACGATCATTATTTCGTAATCTCCAGCGAGGGAGACAGCGCGAATGCCAACCTCTACTTCGCCGCTTCCCAATTGGGTTTCTACGAACAAGGGATGACCCGTTATCAAACCGTTCGCTTACGCAAAATCCCCCAGGGGAACCCGATATATTGGAAAAAAGAAGGTTTTATCACCAACAACATCGAGGTGCGTCAACCGGTCGACACTTCCCTATTCGACAATAGAAGCTGTGTGGTTCAGGATGGGGTAATTTACGACGCGATCATCGAATCGACCGACACCTACATCCTCATGGCTACTTGTGGAGGGGACAAGATAAGACTCATGTGCGACGGCCGCTCGGCTTATTTGCCCGCATCGGGCGGTGAATTCTGGTCATATCGGGTAGAGACGTTATAGACCGGGAGGGGGAGCTATTCCGGTTTCTTGCGGAAAACCGCTTCTATCAGGTGGTGCCGTTCGCGCTCCTCGGAACCGTATTGATGTTCCGGGCCAAGTTCTTCGCGATGATAATCCACTTCCCAGCCCTTGAACAGCTCGAGGATTTCATCCGCTTCCAGATAAGTCCGCACCTGGCCGGTGTCGGTCAGGAAGGAGTTCTTTCCTGACTGCGGCATCCGTTTGTACTTCTCGAAACCGGGGTCTTCGACGCTGAACGTCGTAACGAATACCATGCCGTCGGGAATCAGCCAGTCACGGCAACGAGTGATGAGATCCTCGATTTCATCGCGCTTGAGAATTTGAAAAAGCCCGTAGAGAAGAATCGCCGAGAACCGGTCCTCTTCATCAACGACCGTATAGCGGCCGAGGTGAGGCTGAATGTCGAGCTTCTCCGATTCACGAACATCGTTAATCAGGTCGATCGCCACCTGCGACGGATCGACAGCCACGACTTCATAGCCACGGCGAGCCAGAAACAGGGCGTTGCGTCCCTGCCCTACCCCGACGTCCAGCACCGGATGTCTTTTATCGATATAACGGGCGAAGTCCCGAAGGGTGGGTTCTTCATCGCGACCGAACATATAGGGATTTTTTGTATACGCTTCATCGTAAATCAGGCCGATCTCGTCCGGCGGATCGAACCTGGGTGCAAACAGACCGAAATAGCGCTGGTACCATTTCCAGCTCTTGCGCTCGCGTTTGAGCCATTTCTTGAACCGTTGTTCGCGACGTTTGGCAATCGCGTCGAATTTCTCGATTTTACGCAGGAGAATTTCAAGCGTTTCACGCCGCTCCAGCGCTCGCCGAAACGTATCGTAGTCGGCAATGTTGAAAATAGTCTGGATAATCGGTTCGAAAAACACCAGCGCCTGCGACCCGATGAAATTCACCGGCTTTGATGATTCAATGACCATTATGGCCGGCGCGGTCATTTTCCACGCCACTACCTTGCGTGCGAGTTTGTCCAACACCCGATTCTCATCCTCAGGAATTGGCGGATTGTCCGGATCCAGCAGGGGTATGTTATCGCGGAAAAAACTCACACGACATCCCTTACATCATCGAGTTCATCGTCGTCCGGTCCGGCAATGTGCATCTGTACTTCAGCCATGACCTCATCGCGATTGTCGTTGAACATAAGATAGATACCACGGAAATTTTCCATCCGCGAGGGGCGAGTGAACGGCGAAAGCAACACCCCGTTTTTATCGGGCCAGCAAGTGCGATACTGTGACCAGTCCCGCGCGATACGCTGAGTGGTGGTCTTGATAATCACCTGCTTTTCAGTGAAGCGATAGGTCGTGGGAAAATAAAACTTGGCCAGTGACAGCAGCAAGATCACCAGCGCAAGAACGGCGAAAGTGCGCGAATAGGTAGTGTAGAACACCGCCGCCGTCACCACGAACACGAACAGCGTCACGATCACGGTCGCTACGGGACGCTTGCGCATCGGATGACACGTCCATTCGAGAATGACGCGATCCTCGGTATCCTTTTGATCGGCGGGGAGATTGTTGTCGGTCGGACCGGGCTCGTTAGCCATATCAGGACTGGTCAGGTTGGCGATAACGCTCTTTCTTGACCTTCTCCATATATTCCATGAGATCCTTGGCAACGATCAACTTCTTGTCGATCAACAGACGCACCAGCGCCTCCTGGGCCAGGTTGTTGGAAAGAACGAGGTCCTCGAAGGTAATATCGCGTTCCTCGCCGTTTATAATCATTTTAAGGGCAACTTTTCTGTCTTCCATCGTAGAACTCCCTTCCAACGACACCGATCGGGCTTTCTCAGCACGACCTGCGCCGGAGAATGACTACGGTTCTGCGGTCGTCGTTCCACTCGTTTCACCGGTATTTTCCGGGGTCATCTCATCGAGATCGAGCGGATATGGGTGATCCGAACGGATCTGGTAAAGCGGCATATAAGTGTTTTCGCGGATTTCACCGAACGTGACAATACCGGCAGCTCCCTCGTAATCCTTGATTGAGGTCAGGCCGTTAGTGAGTTGTTCCGGTTTCCGTCCGTTCTCCGCTGCTTTTGCGATCAAATTCACGGCATCGTAACCGAGTGCGGCCAGACGTGATGGACGTCCGCCGTAGCGAGTATCGTAGGCTGCGGCAAAATCAAGAAACGCCCGACTGCGTTCGGCTCCGATGAACGGAGAGGTGAACACCGCATTGCGCGTGACATCATCACCGAGCCGAAGGACCGCATCGTCTCCCCAGCCATCGCTGCCAAGATAAGCAGCCATCAGTTTGTAGAAACGGATCTGCGGCAAGAGCAGCTTTAGCTGCTGTGAACTGCCCGGCATATAGAGGCAGTCGATAAAAGCCGAAACACCGTCCTGGGCAAGTGTATCGCCGTCCGGCGTGACGAAGAAGGTCGAATCGGGATTCGCTCCTAACAGCATCGCCTTGAGGTCGCGCACGTAGGGACCGAAGTCGTTATCGCGCGAGCGATAGTATTCCACCGCGAGCACCGTCCCGCCGAGCTTTTCAAAGCGCTGTTGGAACGCCCGGGCCATACGCAGGTGATCGACCGACGTCGATGTTATAATCGCGGCCGTATCGGCGCCGACGCTGTCCACGGCATATTCCGCCATGCGAATCCCCTGAAGCTCGATGTTGGGCGACATCTGAAACGCAGTTGAGGACATTTGCGTCAACCCCGCCTGAGTCGCGGCCGGGAACAACAATGGCAATCTGGTGCAAGCCAGTGAAGCTCCCGCCACCGCAGCGGCTTCGGATGTCAACGGCCCCACCACCGCATCAGGCGGATCATCCTCCGCCAGCGATGCAATCACCCGGGCCGCTTCAACCGGATCTCCCTCGCTGTCGTGCGTTCCGAGATCGATCACCGTACCTGATTCGCGGAGTTCCTCGGCCGCAATCACCGCCCCGTTGTAGATGTCATCGGCCCAGGTCTGCAGTTCGCCGCTGAACGGCAGGACAAATGAAATCCGGAGGCCTTGACGTTCCGCTCGATGCGTCTCCTGGCTGAGCAGGTCAGGATCGAGTTGACCGCCGCAGGATTCGATCAACCTTCGCGCCGCCGGCAACGAGCCCTTACGTGCTATCGTTTCGGCAACAGCGGTAATCAGACGACATCGCCGGGGTTCGTCGAGACCATCGAACAGTTTCTCGGAGATGTGAATCTGTGAAGCATTTTCCAGAGCCGCCTTGATCGACGCTTCGGCCAGTTTATCAAGTCGTTGATCGCGCGACTGCTGCAGCGCACTCACATACTCCCCAAGTGCTCGCTCGGATTTGCCGGTGCGATAGAGAGCGTTGGCCAGAAAGAAATGGGCGTAGGCTGCCTCGGGACGATCCAAAAACTGACCGAGATAGAACTCCAGTCCGGCTATTGCCTTATTCAAATCACCGAGATAGTAATCCGCCTTGGCCCGGTTGAACACGAACAGGTCCTGGTTGGGAGAATCGGGATACTGACCCGACAGTTGCTCGAACACACGGGCCGCACCGAAGAAATCTCCCTGGCGAAGATAGCGGCGCCCCTGCTCGTAGAGCCTGGTCACCTCATCGCTGTCTTTGATCTCAGCCAGAACGTTCCCGACAAGCAAAAACGTCATCAATACCAGGAGCGTTGTCTTAATCGGTCGGCTAAACATCAGAGTGAGTATTTCCCAAAGTCTTCGGGGTTAATCCGTCTCAGCCGTTCGCGCAAAGATTCGGGATCGGTCGGCATCGGCGGTTCCTCACTCGGGGATTCCTCGCTGTCGCCGGCCCGATCGGCAAAAAGCTGATCGTTGACGAAGATTTTCGCGTTCATCTTCAGCGCCAGAGCAATCGAATCCGAAGGACGAGCATCGATCACGATCTCCCTGCCGTTGCAGGACAGATAGATCTTGGCATAAAACGTCTGCTCCCGCAACTCGGTGACCTCTATTTTAACCATGCGGGCATCAAGTTCGTTGATCACCGTCTTAAGCAGGTCATAAGTGAGCGGGCGTTTCGACGTCACACCGGAAAGCTGCATTGCTATCCCCCAGGCCTCGGCATGACCGATCCATATCGGCAGGACTTTTTCGATCCCGATGGGTGAAAGAATCACTACCGGTGAATTGGTGGTCATGTCGAGGGCCAAACCCTCGACTTTGGCTTCAAGCATCTGCATCGTCAGGACTTTTTAACCACCCACAGCTTCAAGTTGGCTGATACCGACTTCTCGATCTTGATCGGTATAGTGTAAACGCCAAGCGCTTTGAGCGGCGCCTCCAGTTCGATCTGGTTCTTGGGGATCTGCACACCCTCTTTAGCCAGGAGTTCCATGATATCGTGAACTCCGACCGAACCAAATACTTTGTCCTCGTCGCCGACCAGGACCTCGGCCGACAGCTCGAGCTGCTCGATACGATCCCGAATCACCTCGGCCTGCTTACGCGCCTTGCGGTCACGAGCGACTTTCTGGCGGGTGACTTCGTCAATCGCCCGCAGATTGGCTTTGGTCGCGGGAATCGCCAGGTTGCGCGGCATAAGGTAATTGCGACCGTAGCCGTTTTTTACCTCAACCGTGTCGCCGGCCTTACCCAGGTCAGCGATATCTTCTTTCAAAATCACTTTCATGGTATAACCTCAAACATTTGTTGGCAACTAGATTAACTTCCTATGCTTCTTCGGCGTCGGCAGCCTCGGCTCGGCTGCGCCAGTCGGCGAAACTATCGATAAATCCCAATATGGCGGCCGTTACGAAACCGGCCAGTTGCGTGAAGAATAACAGCACATAGAAAATAACCTTGAGCAGGCGCGAGATATGCAGCCGACCAAGATAGTACTCTACCAATGCCAGACCTCCAACGCAGTAATAAACCGAAAGTCCCACCAGTACGTTGTCGGCCACCAATTGCAGCGATTCCCCGCCCAGCAAACGAGCGGCGGCAGCCGCAATCACTACCGGCGTGAAACCGAACGGTACGTGCCAGGTCGTGAACGGTGATCGACAAGCCAGCGCCGGATTGGCGCGATCTGCCTGGTGAACGAACCAGAGATAGCCGACGGTGAACGGCGCCAGCGAACCCAACAGGGTTGAAGCCGGCATCAAACGGATTACCAGATCGACCATCCGGCTCATTTGACCGGACAGCTTTATCGCCGTCTCTTCGTTGTAGCCGAATGTTTGTAAAAGCGACGGCATTTCCGCCAATTTAGGTTTCCAGACCTCGGTCGCCGCGGCCATAGCTTCGGGCCAGATCGACCAGTACTGACCGACGGCGAACAGTGCCACGGCCAGTGTACCGAGGATGAATACCCTCGATTGAGCATAACCCAATCCGGTCATAATTCCGACAATAACGCCTCCGCACAGCACCATACCCATGCCGGTCAGAACACTCCAGAATCCTGTGGTTCCTGCCAGCAGGAAGCCCACCATCACCGCCAGCGCAGAACTGATCCATAACAGAACCGTTTGTCCGGCCAGAGCGAGACGGGCAACAAAGAAATAGACGCAAATCGAAACGAAGTAGGTCAAAGCTGCCAGAGCCGTAGCCGTTGGCATGGACAAACTACCCACTCCGCTTCCAAAAAGCAGAATGGCGTAAACCGGAATCGCAGCCGCCATGACAAACATCATCCACGAGCTGTGGTCGCGACGGGACACGCTTTCGGTGACGCCGGATGGTGCTTGATCAGCGATAGGATTCACTTTCAAATGCCATAACAGCCAGCACGCGGGCACGCTTGATGGCCTGGGTTAACATGCGCTGATGCTTGGCACAAGTGCCGGAGACACGACGCGGGATAATCTTACCGCGTTCGTTGACGAAACGACGCATGGTCCGCTCGTCTTTGTAATTGACGTAATTGATCTTGTTTTCGCAAAAGCGACAGATCTTACGTTTTCTATGAACTGCCATTTCTTAAATCCTTTGTCTGTTTTTACGATGAACGAGGGAACTCCGCCAATCAGAGTTCTTCGTCCTCGTCATAGCTTTCCGATGCAGCCGGAGCAGCGCCGGTTTCTTTGGTCTCTTCGCCCTGCTTGTCCTCTTCAGGAGCGTTAACAGCAGGTTCCTCGGCCTCTTCGGTTGATTCTTCAGCCTGGTCGGCAACCTCAACCGGTTTATCCTCACGACGGCCATGCGGACCATCGCCGGACGGCGCAGGACGTTCCTGAATCCTGGGAGCTGCATCGTCGTTCGAGGATTCTTCTTCTACGGTATCATCCTGAAGACTTCCCTCGAAGATGACAGTTAAAAAGCGAAGGTAGGCTTCATTCAAACGGAAATGGCGCTCTATCTCGCTGATAACGGTCGGCGGTGCTTCAAAAACCAGGTTGGCATAATAACCCTGCGACAAGCCCTGAATGAGATAGGCCAGCCGACGGGTTCCCATCCGGTTTTCTTTGATTATTTTGCCGCCACCGTTGGTGATGACGCTAACCACATCCTGAACCTGGCGGTCAATTGTGGCGTCGTCAGTTTGGGGGTTGATGATAAAGGTCGTCTCGTAAAGGCGCATTCAATATCCTCCCTACGGACGTTGGTTTAAGGTTCAAACGGCCCAGCCGCGGACATCTTATTTTACAGCTGAGCAGGGTTTCTATTATATTCGCTCATCGCCTGGTCGAGGCGATGGTTGCTTGCGAAGATGACTGCCTCAGCGGCAGTATTTGTCAGGTCGGATGCTTTCTTAAGCTCCTCCTTGTCAAACTTGCCAAGTACGAAATCGATCGTACTTGAGTATTCAGGCGCCGGACCGATCCCCAGTCGCAGCCGGGGGAAATCCTCGGTTTCGAGGATTTCGATGATCGAGGCAAGGCCGTTATGCCCGCCGTCCGATCCGTTTTGCCGAAAACGAAGCGCCCCAAGCGGAAGGTTGAAGTCATCAACCACAACCAACATTTCGCTCGGTTCACGCTCGACTCTCTCAAGGAGAGCCACCGCCGCCAGACCGGAACGGTTCATATACGTTCGCGGCCAGGCCAGAACCAGCGGTTCCGGTGAGCGCTCGATCAGCGACCAGGTATATTCTCTTGTCGGTTTCTGCGGCACAGCCTTTTGCAGCTTAGCCACCCGGTCGAGCACTTCGAACCCGAGGTTGTGACGTGTGGCCTCATACTCGGCCCCGATATTGCCCAAACCCAAGACAATCGAAATCATACCAAAGCCACCTTTCGGCAGCTTGGAAGTATAAGTTCGACGCCACCGAAAGTCAAGGCCAATTGACTGCCTCTGTTGAGCTTAATTACTCCGTTTGAAGCGATATCCGACACCCCGGATAGTCTCGAAAAACCTCGGATTGGCCGGGTCATCCTCGAATATCTTGCGCAGTTTCATGATGAAATTATCGATTGTCCGGCTGGTCGGATAAACATGATAGCCCCAAACGGCATCGAGCAGTTGATCCCGGCTGACCACCTCCCCCTCCCGTTCGGCCAGATATTTCATGACCATGCATTCCTTGCGAGTCAATTCGAATTTTCCACCGGGGCCTTCCGCTTTATAAGTTTTAAAATCAATTCGGCGGCCCTGAAAACTGAACTCGCGATCCATTGGCCGGTCGCTCTGAAGCCAGGCTTGTCGCCGGAATATCCCCTGAATTCGGGCCACTAACTCGGCAGTACTGAACGGCTTAGTGATATAATCATCCCCCCCGGCCACCAGCCCCTCAATTTTTTGGTCAACGGCATCCCTGGCGGTGATAAACAGAATCGGTACGGTCGATCCGGTCTTGCGGATATTCCGGGTTAAAGTGAGGCCATCGATTCCGGGCAACATGATATCCATCAAAATCAGGTCGAACTTCCCCCGATTGAACTCCTCCATTACCCGAGCACCGTGATCGACATGGAGTAACTCGAAACCTTCGGCTTCCAGATTCAACAGGAGACCGTCAGCCAGGTTGGGATCGTCTTCGACCAGGAGGATTTTCTTCATCGTATCAGCCTGCTTTGAGTTCGACGGTAAATTTGGCCCCTTTTCCCGGACCATCCGAGCAAGCCCTGACAGTGCCCCCGTGCGCTCGAACTATTTCCCGAGCCAGATATAATCCCAAACCACTGCCGGAACCGCTCCGGGTAAGCTCTTCCCCGGCCTGATAAAATCGATCAAAGATTTTTTCCAGATCACGAGCAGCAATGCCGATACCGTTGTCGGACACTTCCAGAATACAACACTTATCGGCCATACGCAGAGAGACGGCAATTTGGGGGGTATCTTTGTCGTTATATTTAACGGCATTTTCAAGGATGGCATTGACCGCTCGCTGGAGTGCGGCCGCATCCCCCTGGATCGTAATACCGGGGGTAATCTCGTCAATCACCTCGGTTTTTCTCTGTGAGGGTATCGCTCGCAACTTGTCGACCGCTTTTGTCACCATTTCGGAAAACGGCACCGATTTCAACTCCACCACGTATCCGGAACGTTCGAATCGACCCGCTTCGAGTACGTTTTGGACCATGGCTTCGAGCCGGGCAATATCTTGACGCATACGGGGCAGCACCTGATGTTTCTTTTCGAGCGAGATTCGGTCAGATTCCAGCGAATCGAGGTAAAGCTGCATTGAGGCCAACGGTGTTTTGAGTTCGTGAGTTACCGCCATGAGGAAATTTTGCTGGTGGAATTTTAATTCCTCCGATCGCACCTGGGCTCGATATATCAACCAGGCGCCGATTAAAATCGCCAGCAGGAAAAATACCCCTTCAAGCCCCACCATTATCTGCCGTTCGATTTCCTGACTATGAAGCTGCTCCACGTAGGTTGTATCGGCCCCCAGTTCCTGAGCTATGTCGACTTTCTCATCCACCAGCCGAGCCATGAAAACCGTCCACCACACCGCCTGGGCAAAAACCGTCAGCGCCAGAATGATGAAGAGAACCAAAGCAGTGCGATGAGTCAGACGATTTTTCTTCATGTTCTCGGTCAATCCATCCTGGTTCGGTCATTCCCCTAAACCAGATCGAGGCGATTAAGGCGAAGTGAGTTGGTTACTACGAACACCGATGAAAAAGCCATTGCCGTGGCCGCCACCCAGGGTGCGAGAGTTAATCCGGTAAGAGGATAAAGAGCCCCGGCAGCTATGGGTATGGCCACGATGTTATAAAAGAAAGCCCAGAACAGATTCTGGCGAATTATTTTCATGGTTACTTTAGCTGTTTCGAACAATCGAAGAATAGAAGAAAGCTCGGAGCGTACCAACACCACATCAGCCGATTCGATGGCAATATCCGTTCCACTGCCAATGGCGATCCCCACGTTGGCCGCAGCCAGAGCCGGGGCATCGTTGATACCGTCGCCGACCATCGCAACGGTGAAACCGATTTTCCGGTATGACTCCACCACCAGCTTTTTATGAGCCGGTTTTATCTCCGCTTCAAACTCGTCCAGGTTCAACGACCGGGCAACACCGGCTGCCGTTCTATAGGCATCACCGGAGAGCATAGTCACACGTGCGAACTGATTCTTAAGAGCCACCACGACGTCCTTGGCATCATTGCGGATACGGTCGGCGAGAGCGATAAGCCCGACTACCTTGTCGTCAAGAGCTACGAAAATAGTGGTGCGGCCCTCGGACATCTGGGCTCCGGCTTCTTCTCGAGCCGGATCGATATTGACCTCGTTATTTTCCATCAACTCCTGATTGCCGAGCAAAAGCTTTTTACCGGCATAGATCCCTTTGAGACCGAATCCGGGCAATGCTTCCACTTCGGTCACGGTAACGATCGGAATCTGGTGCTGGCGCATCCGTCGCACGATGGCATCGGCGACCGGGTGTTCCGACTGACTCTCGGCCGAACCGGCGATCTGGAGCATGGTTTTAAGAGGCAAATCATTGTAAGCCTTCTCGTCGATCAGTTCGAGTTGGCCGTGGGTCAGGGTGCCGGTTTTATCGAATACGATAGTATCTATTCTTGTCAGCTCTTCCAGAATATCGCCGCCTCGAATAATGATCCCCTCGCGGGCAGCGCGACCCGACCCCGTTAGAATCGCCGTTGGCGTCGCCAATCCCAGCGCACAGGGGCAGGCTATAATCAACACCGACACGACACACTTGATCAGCATCGGTGAAGCCGGATCAAAATAGTACCAAACCAAACCGGTCAATACCGCCAGACCGATAACGGTTGGAACGAATATCCCGGATACGCGATCAGCTAATTTTTGTACCGGAGCCTTACGGCTTTGAGCCTCGGAGACCATGCGGACGATATTGGCCAATACCGAATCAGCCGCGGCCGTGCCAACCTCGAGTCGGAAACTCATATTACCGTTGAGGGTGCCGCCATAAACCTCATCGCCGGAATCTTTTTCCACCGGGAGAGACTCCCCGGTCAGGAGAGATTCATCCAGGACCGCACGACCTTCGATAATGATGCCGTCGGCCGGCACGCGTTCACCCGGACGAACGATTAGAATCATCCCGGGTTGCACGGCGGCAGCATCGATAACGACCTCATGATCGTCGACAATAGCCGTCGCCTTATTCGGTTGCAATTCCAGCAACGACTTAATCGCCTCTCCGGCACGCCCCCGCGACCGGGCTTCAAGATAACGTCCGACCAGGATAAGACTGATAATCATTCCAACCGACTCGAAATATAATGATCCGGGCGGTGGCGCTCCGGCGGAATCGATAATGACCCAGATGCTCCAGCCAAAAGCAGCCAGAGTTCCCATCGCGATCAGGGAGTTCATGTTGGCGCTGAAATGCCCCAATTGCTTGAGGGCATCGAACAAAATTGCCCGGCCCCCCCAAAGGAGCACAGCCGCTGCGAAGCCGGCCTGAATCACGGCGTCGAAAAGGACACCAATCATCGGACCGCCGGTGATCATGCTCCACATTGCCACCACCAACAACGGCGCCGTCATAATTAACGCTTGCCGAAGTTGCGACAGGGCGCGGGCAGTTTCCTTTTGCGAGGCTTTTAGTACGTCCACCCGCCCCTCACTGGCCTTGAAACCGAGCTGATCGATTTCATGCATGATCGCAGCGGCATCAACGATTTCGGGATCAAGGCGCACCGATGCCGAGCGGGTAGCCAGATTTACTCGGCACTCCTGCACGCCATCGAGCTTGCCTACCGCGGTTTCGATTGACCGCACACAAGCGGCACAGTGCATACCTTCGATATTGAAGTTCAGATCAGTCAATTGGGTCATGGTAGAACAATATAGTCCGGACGGGATCGCCTGGAAAGTTTGTGATGATTATTTTATTCCGAGCATCAGCAGTAGTTGCGGACATTTACGTTGAAGCTCCTTACGAATTTTCCCGCGGGCACGATGAAGATACCAGCGCACGGTCGCTTCGGGAATGTCCATAACCTCAGCCACACGGTCAAGCTTGCAACCCTCGATATCTCGGAGCATAAAAGCAGAACGCTGTTTCTCGTTGAGCTTACGCGTAGCCTGATGAATGTAATCCCTGATCCGCTCTCTATGATAACGATCTTCAGGAGTAGAATCGTCCGATTGAAGAAGCTCGTGGTAATTGTCCAGCGGTTCGTGTTGGTGCCGACGATGCTTGCGGATGTAATCGATGCAGGCGTTTACCGTGATACGATAAAGCCAGGTATAGAATTTTTTCTTCTCGTCATAGCGCCAGATATTGTGGTTAACCTTTACGAAAACGATCTGAGTGATATCAGCCGCTTCATCGTAATCACCCACCATGCGATAGGCAAGCGCCGCTACCTGGCTTCGATATCGTTTCATCAATTCAGCGAAGGCACGCTGGTCGCCGCGCTTGATCCGACTGACGAGAGCTTTGGTATTAACCTCATCCCGGTCGTCTTCAGCCGGTTGCATCCGTTCGATATCCGGTTTCTTGTCCATCGCCACAATCCAAACTAAATTTATCTTATATTGTCATTTATACCATTAACCACCGTTTGCAGGTAAAGTTCCGAGATATCGGGTTACAGCTTGTTGCTAAATGACAGCTAAATGGGTGAGAAGGATTCTTAATACCCCGATCCTGCCGGCTTCTCGGAACCCGTGAATCTTCCGGAAAGCGGTCCTAATTTTTTAACAACGCAGCCCTCTAATCAGTTCCAAACGAGTTTGTTGAAAAATCCCCCCTTCCTGCAGCGCCCCACTACACCACGGAACCGAACCTCGCCCGCAGAGATCAATAGAACTTGAAATCCCCGGGGGTAACTGAAGTTGTAGTTGTGCTATGGAAGTTGACGTTGCTTGTTTAGGTTCTATGTTTAATCAGAATCGATCCATTCGACTCCGGCTCACCGCTCTGCTTACAGCGGCAGCCATTATGATGGCCACATCCGTCGCAGCTCAATCAACCGACAGTCTCCAGCCGACTACAGTAACGTTTGCGGCTGTCGGTGATATCATGATGGGGACCACCTTTCCCGAGGATTCCAACTATCTGCCCGAGGATGACGGCCGCCACATGCTGTTTGAAGTCGCCCCTGAACTGCGCTCAGCCGATATCACGTTTGGCAATCTCGAAGGTTGTTACATAGACGGAGGTACTCCGGCCAAGAAATGCCAGGATCCCAAGTCCTGTTATGTCTTCCGTAGCCCCGAGCATTATCTGAGTTACCTCGATGAAGCCGGGTTCGATGTTTTCAACCTGGCCAACAACCATGCCCGGGATTTTGGACCGGAAGGACTCAACCGCACGCGGGCATTGCTCGACAGTCTCGGCAAGGTGTACACCGGACCGATTGGCGATGTGGCTTCACTCGAAGTCAACGGCCTGCGGGTAGTGGTGCTCGGATTCGCTCCCTACCAGAAGTTATATGATTTATTGGACATCGGAACAGCCGCGGTGATGGTAGCCGGATTCAGCACTATCTACGATCTGGTCATCGTATCCTTCCACGGCGGCGGTGAAGGACCGGCATTCCTGCATGTCCCGGATTCAATGGAAATAGCCTACGGTGAAGAACGGGGTCATTTACGCGCGTTCGCTCATGCCGTAGTTGACGCGGGCGCCGACCTGGTGATCGGCCATGGACCTCATATCCCAAGAGCCGTTGAATACTACCACGGCAGGTTGATTGCCTACTCACTAGGGAATTTCGCCACTTACGAAATGTTCAACATGGAGGGAGTACGCGAGTTGACATTTATCCTGAAAGCCGAGTTGGCGGCCGACGGCTCCCTCGTTTCGGGCAGAATCGTTTCCTGTTATCAGCAATACCCCGGAATACCTCGACTTGACCCGAAAGGTCGGATTATTCCACTCCTGCAAAAGATATCACGCGATGATTTTGGTCCGACCGCCGCTCCGATTGCCGACGATGGAACCATTATCGTCCCGGACAAGAACTGAATCACACCAACGAAAAAAGGCCGCGATTATGCGGCCTCGTTATCTTCAATCAATTCGAACCTCAATCCATTTCGTTGAGAATATAATCGGCTGGATTGAGCTTCTTGCCGTTTCTGATCACCTCGTAATGGAGATGCGGACCGGTGGAATGACCGGTATTACCCATGAGGGCGATCTGTTCACCCCGGCTGACTCGCTGCCCCTTCTTAACCGTCGCTTGTTTTAGATGAGCGTAACGAGTCTTGAAACCGTAACCATGGTCAATCACCACCATATTACCCAGGCCGCCCTGGCGTCCGACTTCCACCACTTTGCCGTCGGCTGTGGCATAAATCGGAGTGCCGGTACGGTTGGAAATATCGATCGCCGCATGCATCCGCCGATAGCCGGTAAAGGGATCATCGCGCATTTGAAAACCGGTCGTGACCCAACCCTTGGTAGGCCAAATCGACGGGGTATGCCGGAGGCGATCCTTCATACCATCGAGCTTCTGTTCGACTTCCGAGTATTTATCCAACTCGAATTCCGACAGGCGTAAAAGGCGATCCACTTGACGCTCGGTGACATAAGCAGACTTCTGAGCCGGAGTCATACTCTCCACCGCTTTCGGAATCGGACCACCAATACCGAGCTGACGCTCCTGGGGATCGATTTCCGGCAGGTCAAAGGCAGTCCGAATAACTACCTCTTTTTGGACCATGTCCTGATAGCGGTTTTCGAATTCGGTCAGAGTCCAGCGGATCTGTTCGAATTTGTTCTTGAGTTCGAGATTTTCCGCCTTTAGTTTTTCGATCTCAGCACGGGAAACTCTATCGGATACGTACTGAGTTGACAGCGCTACACTGATCCCCAGTAGCATCAAAACCAGCACTACCGCTCCATAAACCAGCGGGGCCGGAACGTTGACCTGCTTGAGTATCCCCTTTGAGCCGGGGATAAGCATCAATGTGAATTTTTTCTTAAACATCACTTCAAGAATAAATCGTGGCCGGTCAGGCCTATCCTTCTCCTGTTATGTATCGGTCGTAAACCGGCGCACGCCAGCTTTATCACCTAAAAACTGGCGTGGAAAATAGGCCCCATCATTTTGCAAGTCAAGATAAAATGGGCAAAAACTGCCTGATACTACTTAATCAGAACATATTCTCGTCTGAGAACTTTGTTCACAATTCGAGCAAGCTTTGCCGATTCAAGGGTTTGAAGGCTGTAAAGATGCCAGTAAGTCTTCTTGGGCAAGCCAATGAAAGGTCGCTTCTTGAGTGCTTTCGCCATTTGTCGCCTCCGCTGGTTACCAGTCACAAACCGGAAAATCCTAATCTCTTTGCCCCATAAATCCCGGCTTACAAAATTCGCCACATTGTTCCGCCCCCTTACAATGCATAAACCATGCCCCTCCGGCGACAAAATGGAGAGCGACAACCACCATAGAGCATCCCATTTAACAATAAGCACTTAACACTATTATACCGGCTTCGGGAATCTCCCCTAATGGGCAAATCAAGGATTAAAAGGTGAGGCGCCTGTCCTATCCTTGACTACTTCGCCCAACAGGTGAACAGCTATCAATAAGATACAAGTGAGAATCTAGGATGAGCTTTGATCCGGGAGTACATTCGGCTATTAGTGGAAAATCAAATCGTTCTGAGGAAGACGACAGGTTGCTCTCATCGCAGTTATTTTTTAGAGAATGTCTGAGCATTCACCTCCCATAGCAAACTCAATACTATATTAATGAGAACATTACAAAGATCATGTGAAGGCAGACATACAAGAATAGCCACCATGACGTATTTTAACAGATTATTTCGTACCCTCAACGATTAAGACAGCATCATCTTTAGCCTTTGTATTGACGACAACCGATCGACGGATTAGCTTGGACTAAACAGCTAACTGCATCCAGGAGATAAGGACATGAAGTCTTTGAATAATAAGGTCGTGCTGATAACGGGAGCTTCCTCCGGAATAGGCCGCGCCTGTGCCGAGAAATTTGCTGAAGAGGGAGCCCGGCTGATTTTGGCGGCACGGAGAAAAGAACGGTTGATCGAACTGGCGAGAAAACTGAACACGCCGGTTCATATAATCGAACTCGATGTGACCAACCGGCAAGCTGTAGAAACAGCCCTTAAAAACCTTCCTGCCGATTTTGCTGCGATCGATGTACTCATCAACAACGCCGGTCTCGGGCGAGGTCTGGATAAATTGCAAGAAGGAAACCCGGACGGTTGGAATGAAATGATCGACACCAACATCAAGGGTCTTTTATACGTCAGCCGAGCGGTATTACCGGGTATGGTCAATCGAGGCAGCGGTCAGGTTATCAATATCGGTTCGATAGCCGGCCATGAGGTTTATCCGGGAGGGAACGTCTATTGCGCCACAAAACATGCCGTAGGAGCAATCACCCGGGGTATGCGGATCGACCTGGTTGACAGCCCGATACGTGTTGCCACAATTGATCCCGGTCTGGTAGAAACGGAATTTTCCGAGGTCAGATTCGACGGCGATAAAGATCGCGCCGGTTCGGTTTATAAGGGCTACCAGCCGTTATCCGGAGCTGATATCGCTGAAACGGCCGTATGGATTGCCTCGCGGCCACCCCATGTTCAGATTGCCGAGGTCATAATTTTCCCCACAGCCCAGCGATCCGCCATGATTGTTCATAAGGAATAGCCAAAATTCCTCCTCCTCGTGAGAGGCTTGAAAGGCTCTAACGGACACGTACATCAACGGGGATATAAACACCTTATCCCCGTTGATGTAGCTCTCATCCAAAGATCTGTTGATAATTCCACCGGATTATGTAACGAATTCCGACCTCTGACTCCAATTTCATGTAACAGCCAACCTTGTGTTGCCGGCATTGGAGTCGAATTTTCAATCCATGTCGGGCATACGACTTTTTAACTGCCCCTTAAGCAACCGCTCCATCCTTCCGAAATAACTCATATAAACGTCGGGCGGGGAAATCCGGCACATAATCGATTAAAACGGGGCACAGGATATGGCAGGCATGCACTGCAACGGCAGTCGTGCGGATCAGTCCGTAACAACTTACGGTGGATATTTTGGTCAGAGTATTACTCGTCGACAGTGATAGTGAGCGGATCAAGAACGTAGACTCTATGCTCTCTGAATCGGAGTATGCCCTGGAAGTCGGCAACAGCCCTGATTGTGAAACCTGCCTCACAGCATTACATCAAAGAAAAGTCGATATTGTCTTAATCTCATCTATCTGGACTAAGGAATCATTACTCGCAACTCCTCCCTGGTCCGACTACCCGGTAATTGTTCTTTTAGCCGATGATTCGGGACCGATCCCGGACAATATCAAGGCAGGCTTTGAACTAATCAAAGACAGTGAACTGAATTCGCCCCTTCTGCGCAGGATGATTAACTTCACGATTCAACACCGTGAAGATGAACAGCGCTGGTTAAAACGGATAAACCTGGAAAAAGCTATTGCCGAGTGCTCACGCATGCTGGCGACCTGGTCAAATGAGCCTCTCTATCCGATCCTGCAACTACTTGGTGAGGCTCTTGGCGCGGACAACGCAGCCATGTACCGGGTGGATAAAGGTTATGGTGAAGCCTTCATCGAGGAAGAATGGAATCGTCTGCCGGAGACGAAACTCGCTGACCTGATACCGGTGGTTACCCTGTCGGATTACCCGGATTGGATAGAGAAGTTCAGTAAACATGAATGCATTATTGTCGATTTTCCGGATGCTACCGGGTTCAACAATCCCAACGAATCCCAAGACATTCAGGAGTTCGGTCTCAAGGCAGGAATCTGGATTCCCATCGTCGATCACTCCGACCGATTTCGTGGGTGTATAGTCGTAACCAACAGCAGCTACCATAAATTCTGGATCAGGGAAGATATCCACACTCTCCGGATATTCGGAGAATTACTCGGGACAACCAGAGAACGCATCGAAACCACCTCCGCCCTTGCAATATCAGAAGAAAACTACCGACATTTAGTCGAAAATGCGAATGAAGCCATATTAGTTGCTCGTGAAGGTAAACTTCTCTACTTCAATGATGAACTCTGCAAACTTCTCGGTGTCCCGCGCGAGTTACTGCCGGAAAGACATTACCTGGAGTATATCCATCCCGATGATCGATCTATGTTGGAAGAATATCACCGTCGTCGTCTTTCGGGAGAGGATATTCCCAACCGCTACAGCTTTAGAACGTACGACGGCATAAATAAATCGCTTTGGGTTGAAGCAAACTTGGTTTTGATTCAATGGGAGGGTGTTCCGGCCGTTCTCTGTTTCCTGACCGATATAACTACCCGCAAAGACACTGAGGATAAGTTGCTTGCGAGTCGACAGGAGTTTCGCAGTCTGTACAACAGCACCCTGGTCGGCCTGTACCGAACATCGATTGAGGATGGTCGCATCCTCGCTCTAAACAAGCGCACCTCGGAAATGTTCGGCTTCGATTCACCCGAAGAAATGGCTGCATCAACTCGCATGCAGGACTTCTACGTCGACCCCGGCGCCAGACAGACGATGATAACCACCATACGGGAAAAGGGACATATTGACAATTTCGAGACACCTTTTCGCAAACGTGACGGTTCCATCTTCTGGGCGCGTTTCTCGGCTCGAGTGTTCCTCGAACACGGTTACCTGGAAAACGTTATAACGGACATATCCGATGAAAAAGCTACCCGCGAAGCTCTGGATGAAACTCAGACCAAATACTCTGAGCTTTTCAACTCCGTGCAGGAAGGAATCGGCATCGTTAATCAGGAGGAGATAATTGAGTTCTGCAATCCCGCCTTTGCCCGGATATTCGATGCTGACTCATCGGAGGAACTGGTTGGAAGAAGTCTGCTGGAGTTCGTAGACGAAAACAACCGCAGTTTAGTCATCCGTCAGACCGATCAACGCAAACTGATGAATGCCTCGCGGTATGAGCTGGAAATCGTCACGGGGAGCGGCATTCATAAAACCATCGCGGTATCGGTATCGCCGCGTCTCGATCGCAACGGCAACTTCCTGGGCGCTTTTGGATCGGTTCTGGATATTACCGATCGTAAAATTACCGAAGAAGCCCTCCGGGAAAGCGAAGAACGGCTGAAGATCATCCTTGAATCCGTGCCCACGGCCATTGTCATTGTCGATCCCGATAGTCAAAAGATAGTCGACGCCAATGCGGCGGCAGCCAATATCCTTGGGATTGAACGACTCCAACTCCTCGGCCAATCCTGTCAGAAGATTGTATGCCACTCCGACAAGGGACCATGCCGGTTCGCCTCCGCCGATAAGTCGATAAACAATATCGAGACAGAACTGCCTCGAGTTGACGGTAAACAGATTAGCGTCCTGAAAAGTATCGCATCCGTACAACTAAACGGTCGTCGCCATCTGGTAGAATGCTTTACCGATCTTACCGAGTTGAAAAAACAAGAAAAAGATTTATACCAATTGTCAGCGGCGGTAAGTCAATCCCCTATCATGATTCTTATTACCGATCCGAACGGTATTATCGAATACATCAATCCGCACTTTACCGATGTAACGGGATACAGCCAGAAGGAAATCCTCGGTAAAACCCCGGCCATTCTCTATTCAGGCAAGCAAACGGACAACTTCTACGAGAGTATGTGGGAAACTATCAAAAGCGGCGGCACCTGGGTCGGGAACTTGCAAAACCGCCGCAAGAGCGGTGAGATATTCTGGGAGCGAGAATCCATCTCGCCTATTTTTAACATTGATGGAGAGATTATCAACTTCCTTGCCATTGGAAACGATATCACTCATGAAATTATTTCCCAGCAGAAACTGGCCGAATCGGACAAATTATCCGCAATTGGTATGCTGGCAGCCGGCGTAGCGCATGAATTCAAGAATTATCTGGGCGGCATAATAGGCAATGCTTCCTTTGCGATCGATCACATCGATGAGTCGGACGGCTGCAGCACCGCTCGCGAAACTCTGGAACAAATAGTTGAGATGGGTGACAAAGCCAATGAAGTAGCCATGTCGTTGCTCAGCTATTCCAAGGCCAAGCCGGAGGACCGGACTCATGAAAGTCTCGCCCATCTGATCGAGAAATCAATCAGCCTGGTTGAAAAAGAGATGCGCAATCGCACTATTGAAATCGCCAGGTATATCGAGGATGTCCCGACCTTCGAAATGTCCGCCTCGAAAATCCAACAGCTCTTCCTGAACCTTTTGATAAACGCTCAGCACGCCATTAAAACCAATGGGGTGATAACCGTTGCCCTGATGAATGCCGGTGACCGTGCCGTTATCAAAGTCGGCGATTCCGGTACCGGCATTCCCGAGGATAAACTCGAACGCATCTTCGATCCGTTCTACTCGACCAAAGGAGTCTGGGGACGAGACGAACTGGTCGGAACCGGCATGGGGCTGTCGATCAGTCGTAACATTGCGCGGGAGCACGGAGGTGATATCACAGTTGAATCGATTGAGGGAATCGGGAGCACGTTCATTATCACTCTGCCGTACAATACAACGGCTAAGGACAACAACCTGGTCGGAATCGACTATACCGGTCACAAGATTCTTTTCTTCACTCTGGACAAGTCGATCATCAGTCGATATCACCAGCGAGCCTGTGAAACCAACACCCGCCTGCTTGTTGCGGGGAGTATCGACGATGCGCCTATCGGTTTTGAACGAGAAATCGACCTGGTCGTTTGCGACGCACACTTTACCGGAAAAGTGGAATTGCTGCAAATGGCTCAAATGTGCATGACCCACAGCATCCGCTACGTCATGGTAAATTGTAACGTTATGGAATACCAGTTGGCGGAGTTATTCGACGGCGCAGCGACTAATTTCCGTGATTTCCCCGATCTGGATCGTTTATTAGCCGTGATAAAATCCGACAAGAGCCCGGCCACCGGGGCGTGAAGGCGAGAATCTAGTCTAATATACCAGCGGCGCCCGAAACGGACGCCGCTGTCAGATACTTATCGAAACGGACAAGCCTATTCGGTCTCGATCGCCTCTTCCTCCTCGAGAACCGGCTCGCCGTGTTCGGCGAGCTTCATGCCCAGCGCCTCTTTGACCTTCACGAGAATCTCGTTGGTCACTTCGGGATGGTCCTTCAAGAACGCCCGAGCGTTTTCGCGGCCCTGGCCGAGACGTTCATCGCCATAGCTGAACCAACTGCCGGATTTCTGCACGATGTTGGCATCGACCGCTTTGTCGATCAACTCGCCGGTGTAAGAAATACCGGTGCCGTAGATGATGTCGAACTCCGCCTCGCGGAACGGCGGCGCCACTTTGTTCTTCACGACCCGGACGCGAGTGCGGGAACCGATTACCTCCTGGCCGTCCTTGATCGTGGCAATGCGGCGAATGTCCAGGCGGACGGTCGAATAGAACTTGAGGGCGTTGCCGCCGGTGGTAGTCTCCGGATTGCCGAACATAACGCCGATTTTCATGCGGATCTGATTGATGAAAATCACCGCCGTCTTGGATTTGGAGATGATCCCGGTCAACTTGCGCAATGCCTGCGACATGAGCCGCGCCTGCAGCCCCATGTGGCTGTCCCCCATCTCCCCCTCGATTTCGGAGCGGGGAGTCAGAGCGGCGACGGAATCAACGACAATGATATCGACACCGCCGGAGCGTACCAGCGTTTCGGTGATATCGAGCGCCTGTTCACCGGTATCCGGTTGAGAAACAAGAAGATTGTCGGTATCGACGCCCAGCGCTCGGGCATAGTTGGCATCGAGAGCATGTTCGGCATCGATAAATGCCGCGACGCCGCCCACTTTCTGAGCCTCGGCGATAATGTGCAGCGCCAGAGTGGTTTTACCGGAGGATTCCGGACCGAACACCTCAGTCACCCGCCCTCTCGGTACGCCCCAAACCCCAAGGGCATGGTCGAGGCCGAGTGATCCGGTCGGGATTACCTCTACCTCGAGCACCGTGCTGCCGCCAAGGCGCATGATCGAGCCCTTGCCGTGTGATCGCTCGATCTGCGACAGGGCCGCCTCCAGCGCTTTTTTGCGGTCTACCGCCGTGTGCGATGTTGCCATGCTAGAGCTACCTTTCGTTATTTTAATCTTACTTTTTGGCATAACCTGAAGAAAACAGCATTCAGGTCGTTAATATATCACATTTCGCTCGACAATAAAATGAAATAGTCCGCTGACAGGGGATGTCAGTATTTTCGGGGGATGAACGTATTTCTACAACAGGTCTTCATAACCGCGGGAACCAACCAATTCAGGGATCAGTTTAACGAATAAACTCAGGTGATAATTGGATTTCACCTAACGTAGATCTTTAATACAAAGCCGGATTTATAGGAAATACATCGATTTGTGACAAAAAAACTATTTGACTTAATACCGGTTTCAAGATCAAGTTATAGATGAAGCTAATGGATTGGCCGACAACTCCCGGATGGAGGTTCTTATGAAGAGATTGATTCCATTATTGTGCGCCCTGGCCGTCATGTTTTTGATGGTTGATTTCGCACAAGCTGTTGGTTATCCCAACAGCGGTTACACCGTCAACAACAACACCGGAACACATCGCACGGCAAACTCTCAGACCGATATTGACACCCATCCCGATAGAATCCCGGCCGATGACGCCAGCGCCGTACAACAGCAAACAGCACCGGAAGGTGAGGTAACCCCCATCCCGGAACCCATTGCTCTCCTGCTCGTAGGAGTTGGTCTATTAGCTATTGCAGTGATGCGTAAAAGCGCCTGATCCGCTGAACAAAGTGATTGGAAAAGCGGCCTGTCGGCCGCTTTTTTCATGTATGTAGGAACCACCGGTGGAGAATTCTGTTGAAGGACCGGCCCGTTTTGCTTAAAATGTCGAGCAGGGAATAAGGAGCCTGCAAACAAAGCCGATCCGCCTTCCAGACTACGATCGAATTATGAAATACGCCAATTTTGTACATCTGCACACCCACACCCAGTATTCATTGTTGGATGGGGCCTGTCGCATCGATGATGCCATCGCTCTTGCCAAAGAGTTGAAAATGCCCGCCCTGGCCATGACCGACCACGGCAACATGTTTGGTGCTATTGAGTTCTACCAGAAGGCGATCAAGGCCGGAATTAAACCGATCATCGGCATGGAAGCCTACGTGGCAGGCGGCAGTCGCCATGAAAAAAGCCCCTCGCAGAAATATCCCGACGGTGGCTTCCATCTCGTTCTGCTGGCCAGGAACCTCGAGGGATATCATAATCTTATGAAGCTCTCGTCGTATGGATTCCTCGAAGGCTTCTATCATCGCCCCCGGGTAGACAAAGAGTTACTCCGGAAATATGCCGGTAATCTGATTGCCAGTTCCGCCTGTCTCAAGGGAGAGGTAAACTGGCACTTGCTCCGCGGCGACACCGAGGCAGCCGTTGCGGCAGCGCGAGAGCTTCAGGACATTTTCGGACCGGGCAACTTCTACCTTGAGCTGCAGAATCACGGCATTGACAAGGAACTGCAGATCATCCCCAAAATTGAGGCTATTGCCCGCGAAACAGGCATACCGCTGCTGGCGACCAACGACTGCCACTATCTCCGTCGCGAGGACGCCGAAGCTCATGACGCCCTCCTTTGCATTCAGACCGGGAAACAGGTGTCCGATACCGACCGGATGCGCTACAACACCGACCAGATTTACTTCAAATCGGCCGAGGAGATGGAAGAGGCTTTAGGAGATTTCAAGCTGGCCCTGGAAAACACGATTAAGGTGGCCGAGGCCTGCAATCTCGAGTTGGAAATGGGTAAAATGCTCCTTCCGGTTTACCCGCTCCCAAAGGAATTCACTACCCCTGAAGTATACCTGGAACACATTTGTCGCGAGGCGCTGCCGGTCCGTTACAAGGAAGTAACACCAGAGATCGAAGAGCGGCTCGAATACGAGATGGGCGTTATTAAGCAGATGGGCTATGGCGGCTATTTCCTGATCGTACGCGACTTTTGTGAGTATTCCCGCTCTCATGGGATCCGGGTTGGCCCCGGGCGCGGCAGCGCTGCCGGATCGCTGGTCTCCTATCTCTGCGGCATTACCAACGTCGATCCGATTCGCTTCGAGCTGCTGTTCGAGCGGTTCCTGAATCCGGAACGAATCTCCATGCCGGATATCGATATTGATTTCGCCGATCGCGGACGCGACAAAATAATACAGTATGTTATCGAAAAGTACGGCAAAGACAATGTTTGTCAGATCATAACTTTTGGCACCATGGCTGCCCGCGGGGTGGTGCGCGATGTCGGCCGCGTGCTTGCCATGCCTTACGGTGAGGTGGATAAAATCGCCAAGGCGATCCCGCTGGCGATTGATATGACGCTCGAAAAGGCGCTTACCGCCAAAGATTCCGAACTGGCCAAAATGGTCAAACAGGACAAGCGGGTGGAGCACCTGATCGACATCTGCAAGACGCTTGAGGGATTGGCGCGACATTGCTCCACTCATGCCGCCGGCGTGGTGATTGCCCCAGCTCCCTTGATAGACTATGTACCGCTCTACAAGGGAGCCAAGGACGAAGTAACTACCCAGTTCGATATGAAGCGGGTGGAGCAGATCGGCCTGCTCAAGATGGACTTCCTCGGGCTGCGCACCTTGACGGTGATCGACGACGCCCTCAAAATGATCAAACAGAATCATCCCGAAACCGATATCGAGATCGACGAAATCCCGCTGGATGATCCCGTTGTCTACGATATTTTCGCGCGCGGCGACACGATTGGCATCTTCCAGTTTGAATCCAGCGGCATGCGCGAGTATCTGCGGCGTCTCGCTCCGGAGAATTTTACCGACATTACCGCCATGAACGCGCTCTATCGTCCCGGGCCGCTCGACTCGGGGATGATCGACGAATATATCAAGCGCAAAAAAAATCAGTTGAAGATTGAATACGATCATCCGAAACTGAAAGAAATCCTCAGCAACACCTACGGGATTATCGTTTTCCAGGAACACGTCCTGAAAATCGCCAATCAGCTTGCCGGATATTCGCTCGGCAAGGCGGATATTCTCCGTAAGGCGATGGGCAAAAAAGACGCCAATCTCATGGCTCAGCAACGGCGTGAGTTCATGAAGGGAGCCGAAGAACAGAAGGTCGACGCCAAAGTCGCCGAGGAGATTTTCGACCAGATCGAGACTTTTGCCCGCTACGGCTTTAACAAGGCTCATTCCACCTGCTACGCCTTCGTCGCTTATCAAACCGCCTGGCTCAAACACTACTATCCGCAGGAGTTTATGGCGGCCCTGATGTCCTCGGAAATCTCCGATGCCGACCGCATTCGTATCCTCATGGAGGAATGCCGCCGGATGGGGATCAAAGTTCTGCCGCCCGACGTCAACGAGTCCGAGGTGGATTTCTCGGTGGTGGACGGCAATATCCGCTTCGGCCTGCTGGCGATCAAAAACGTCGGCAGTAATCCGGCCACGGCGATCGTTGAGGAACGCCGGGAGAATGGTCCCTTCATCGATATCGCGGACCTGGCAGAACGGGTAGCGCCGAAGTCGATTAACCGGCGAGTGCTGGAATCGATCATCGCCGCCGGTGCCTGCGACTCACTGCCGGGACATCGGTCACAGCAACATGCTGCCGTCGAGGCGATGTTGGAGTTCGGGCATAAAGCAGCGGTGCAATCGGCCAGTCACGACCTTTTCGCCGGAAGCGGCGGCAAAGTCGAACGAGTCGCCCCAAGTCTTCCGGACATACCGGAATGGTCCAACTCTGATCGCCTCAATCGGGAAAAAGGAGTGCTCGGATTTTACGTATCGGGACATCCGCTGGAACGTTACCGTGAGTCACTCCGGTTCTTTTCATCCACCGACTCGGCGGCATTGAAATCAGTTCCGGACGACCGCGAAGTTACCATCGGCGGGATCATCACACAGGTCAAAACGATGATCGATAAGAAGGGCAACAACATGGCCTTCGTGACTCAGGAAGACTTCACGGGATCGGTCGAGTTAATCATGTTTTCAGATTGCTATGAGAAACACCGACAGTATATTGAATCGGATCGGATTGTCCTGACTACCGGCCGGGTTTCTACCCGAGAGGGTGAGGATCCGAAAATCCTTGCCCAGGAAGTAGTTCCTTTGGAAGAACTGACGGAACGCTACGATTGTCAGTTGGTTATAAGGATCAATACCGACTGCTCCGATGAAACAATTGACCGCGCCCTTAAATCCCTTGAGGAACACAGCGGGAAATCACCGGTGCTTCTGGCGGCGCAACACAATGGATCTGAAGTATATATCAGATCAAAGAGGTACGCCGTTAAACCGGATTTCGAGTTGTTAAACGACCTAAAAGACTTGCTGGGGGAAACCAGCGCCTACTTTAGACCGTTATCTAAGAACGATGTATCAGCTTAGCGAATGGAGCCGTATGAGATTTTTGATCACCTCAGCCCTGCTTCTGCTCCTCACCGTTTCAACGGCCGGAGCAGACGAACAGAAAAACGACCAAAAGGGCGCTGAACCTTCCGCTACAGAAATCAACTGGATGAAATACGACGAAGGACTGGCCGCCGCCAAGGAAAACGGCAAGCATATCTTAGCCAATTTCACGACCGGCTGGTGCGGCTTTTGCAAAAAAATGAACAAAACGACCTTTGTCGATCCGGCTATCGTAGCCGCCATAAATAAGGATTTCGTCGCCGTTAAGATCGATGGTGACTCTCGTGACACCCTCGACATCGACGGCTACAAGATCACCGAACGGGATCTCGCCAAAGCCGTCTATCGCGTCGGAGGTTATCCCACCTATTGGTTCCTCGAATCCGACGGGACTAAACTTGGCGCTTTACGTGGCTATCAGAGTTCAGCCCAATTGGCTCAAGCCTTGAAGATCGTCTCGGAAAGACAATACGAGAAACCACCAACTGAAGACCAAAAAGCCGATAGCTCGGGGCAATAAACAGCCGACAGACTGACCTGTGATCAAACTGAAAGGAAACGACCATTGATGAAGAAGATCTTGATGATAGGCCCTTCCCTGATAGCGTTGTTGGTGTTCGGCTGCGGTAGTTCCGACACCACCCAGGAACACAACTCCGGGACACAGGCAGCGGCACAAAGCACGACTACACAGAGTAAAGTACCCGCCTCCACCGGGACAACCGTTTCGTTTGCGGCGTATGATGTCGATGGTTTTTTACACCAGTCCGATGAGTGGATCGGTAAACAGCCGGTGGTGATTAATTTCTGGGGCACCTGGTGTCCCCCCTGTCGTGCCGAAATACCCGATCTCGTACGTATTTACAACGATTACCGCGACAAGGGAATTGAGTTAGTCGGCATTGCCGTCAGGGACCAACCGAACAACGTCAAGCAGTTCGCCGGAAAAAACGGCATGGACTGGCCCATGCTCATGGTTGATGAGAATGTTATAGCCGGTTTCCCGGATATACGGAATGTGCCGACCACGATCTTCTTCGACCGCAACGGCAACGAAGTACAAAGGTTTGTCGGTGGTCGCGATTACGAAACTTTCAAGCAGGCTTTCGAACAAATTCTCTAGCTCGAAAACGAATCTGATATAACAAACGGGCGCAACCTGATAAGGCTGCACCCGTTTTTATTTATGCCATATAACGGACTAAGCCGGTTGTTGGCTGTCACTGAAGAACAACTTCAGCATGTACCAGATTAATCCCAAAGCCAGTACGAAACAAAGCACGAAAACGATCAAGACCGACCATTGCGACCGGATCGGGATATTAGCCGGGTCCCAGAATTTCTGAAGATGAACAAGCCGCAGAACATGACGGGCCGAAACCATGGCCAGCATGGAAACGAAAACCATCAGCCCGGATATCGCGAACTTCCTCTTGAAAAAGAAATGCAGTGAACCGAGCGACAGAATAAAGCCAACCGTCACGAGCCAGATTCCGGAACTTTGCATAAACGGAACGAGATAATCACCCAGCGTGAATAAATAAATCAGCCCCATAACCATTGCCGCCAACATCCCGCAGAGAAAGAACTTCTTGCCGATTTGATACATGGCCTGACTTTTCCGGCCGATCCAGCCGACAAAGAACGCCCCGACGGTAATAGCTCCCAGGATCATGTGAAACCAGCGCACCAGATAGGAACCGACCTCGGGATTCAACACGAAACCGGACTGGTTACCGGAGTACAATTGTTGCGTCAGTAAAGGATTCTCGGAGAGGCTGAACGATGAACTGTAAACGAACGAGACATATGCCATCCCGAGCATTGCCAGACCCAGATAGATCCCGACCCGCTCCCTGGATTTAGTGAACGATGCTCCGTAAAGGAAATAGTACGAAAACATCACAGCGGCTAAAATCACCAGCCAGGGCCAGGCCGTTACGATGGTCGAGGCGTAAACCTGCTTATGGAAAGTTAACTGTACGAACAGAAGCGGCGCCACCCCTATCGTAATCGTTGCGGCCATCAGCGTCGGAAACAGCTTAACGAAACGCTGGATCGATTCATCCTGCCATTTATTGTTGAACTTAGCCAGCAATAATACCAGACCGCCGCCCAGGACGAAATTCATAGCTGCTAAATGCAGCGTCAGCGTCAGGATATGCAAAACCGTGATCAACCAGAGCGGGGCCGACAGAAAGTTGTAGTCGGGAAGGTTCATAGTGCACCTCCTTCCGCAGCTTTAGTCTTAAACATGAGAAATTCCACGAAAGCTGCCGCCTCAGTGCTGTCGCCCGTAAACGGCGGCATCTCCTCGGCCAGATCACCGGCCATTTCGAGCAGGTCATAGATGTCCTGTTCACTGAGCCCCAGAATCGACGATGATTTATCATTATACCCGCCAAAAACATGGCATTTGCCGCAGCGCAGGTCATACACCTTTCGTCCCAGATCAACTCTCGAAAGACCGTAAATCTCAGCCACTGACCTATGATCCGTGTGCTTGTAAATATGGGCAGCGAGTAATCCGGCTTCATCTTCATTTCCGAGGAAGGGCGGCATGTTGCCGCGCATGACATGCAAACCGACCATCGTATTGGCAATGAGCTCTTCATCCATACCGTCATAAGCCGGCTTGAGCGCCTTGTAACCGTCGACCGTATGACAGGAGCGACAGGCATGACGAAACAAATCCGCACCGTCGTCGCCAGTACGGTATTTCATATTCAGCAAGAGTCCCTCCTGGAGATACTGATCGGCCCTGGCTACCTCCATACCGTTACCGTACATGTAATCGGAGACGACATACGGCTTGCGAACCGATTCGCGGAAGAATTCAAAAGCTCCAAACCACACCAATCCCAGCGCCATCATCACCAGCGCTACCGGCAGGGAAACCGCTTTACGCAGCAACAGGCCAAACAGCAGCACCAGGACCGCCACGGCAATCAGCAGCTTGAAAGTCAGCCCCCAGGAAATAATCGGAGTCGGCATCATATTGAGCGCCGTCTGGGTGATATTGGCCGGGATGGATGCCCAGTACCAAAAGAGACTCGGGACCATGATTACCAAACCGACTATCGCCCACCAGGCATTGTAAGTCACCGTGCGTCTTTTGAAATCGTCCGATTTACGCACACTGACTACTAAAAGGGCAAACAGACCGGCCAGCATGACACAAATACCCGTCCTCAGGATAAGCGAAGAGAAGAAAGTCGGATTGAAGAAACCGTCCCAGAAACTTCCGGTAACGATCCAGTCTCCCGGCGAGAGCATAAAACTGAGGATGCCGTTAATAATAAACAGCGACATCCAGGCCGCTCCGAAATAAATCCAGCCAACGGTCATATGGTTCCTCGCCGACATCGACTTCCAACCATACAGGTAGATTATGGCCGCCATGATTTCGATGAGGAAAAAACACCATTCGGTGGCCCAGCCCCAGACGAAATTGTGGATTAATAATTCCGTGGCCGCCGGATTAAGCAGACCGATAATGAACCAGATCCCAACACCGGTCAGGGCGCCGAACACCAGGGTGGTCAGTACGAAAAATTTGCTCAGACCCTGAAGAAACCCCAAGGCATCGGCATCGTTTTTCCTCCGGGCTCGAGTTTCCGCCACGGCCAGATAAAGGCCCCCTCCGATGGCGAAATGCGAGACGAAGACATGGATCACTGCGATACCGGCCATCAACCAGCCGTATGACAGACCGGTGTCCCAAAAAGGATAGTCCATGAATCACTCTCCGTGTATGGTAAGCTCAACCTAGCTTTGTTTTATCTTAGTAAGTGCCCCCAAAGGCGTCAAGTTTTGTTAAATTGTCGCCTTCGTAAATCTATATATAGTCCACACTTAAGGTCAAGTGAGACATCATCTTTAACTATAACTGTAAGATAGTTAAAATCTTCTTTACTGAGGAGAAAGCAAAATCAAACATTGCTGGAGTCGCGCTTGGAGAAATATAGGATATCCTCATGGTAGCTGTAACCCATTTTCCCAAACAACGCCATTGAAGGTAAATTCTGTCCTTCGATCAGACAGGCAATAACTTGCGCTCCGAGCCCCCGAAGAAACCTCTCCCCGGCTTCGACAATTTCCACCGCCAGACCACGACCGCGGCAGTCCGGATCTACCGCGACCCGGTTGATCCATCCCTTGCGACCGTCGTAAGTCATCACTCCAACCGCCACCATGCGGTCGTCTTCGAACAATCCGTAGAAAGCCGTATCGGAACGTTCCATTTCGCTGTTGATATGTTCGCGACTGTCCCGTCCGTCGGGACGATACGGCAATCCGGCATCGGCCCAAACCCGGATAATGTCGTCGTAATCATCGGGAGTCAGTTGTCTTATGCGGTTTTCCATATTTCTCCGTGAGAATTTCTTCGAGCCAGGTCATACTGAATTCAGACGCACAAGGTTGGTTCTGCCAGTGTTCACAGCCGCTGAAGTTTAACAGAACACCTCGAGCCGGAACTTCGACCTCAGCCGCCGAGCGCATACCGGCAGCCAGCATATTGATACAAGCTACCCCGATTACTCCGTAATCCCCCAACTCATCTCGATAGTGTTTCAACTGCTGCTCCAAATTCCGTTTGGAGAATACTGCCGGGATATTATAACGATCGGCCAAAGCGACCATCTGATTGGCCTGACAGGAGGGAGTACATTGCCGGCAAATATCACCGAACGGTCCATCTTCCTTAAGGCAGTCCGGATTATGTAAAGAAAGGCAATCCGGTATAACCAGAAGGGTCTTGGGAGCAGTATTAAAAGCCTCGCGATTGAGATCATCGAGAATTTGAAAGGAAACCATTTCCAACAGGTATTTAACCTTTGGAGTCCGCCGCAGTCGTTCTCCGCAGTCATCTTTTAAGGCTTGTTCAATATACCGATCCAGACCGTTAAATTCGCGGGAGAAACGATCATACCCTGAAGATATAAACTCATCGGTAAATTCGCGCAGACGACGTCGGAACGTTGAATCGAGGCAGTAAGTCGGAGCGGGATTATTCATGACAGAGAATATAGGCAGCCCGGTCTCGGGACAGAAGTTTTTTCAGCGACTGTCGGCCGGATCGAGGTTTTCCAGCCGGGCTAATCCGTCCCGGGCAGAATCCGATTCCGGCCAAATCTGCAAGGCGGTCATAAAGCTGATCCGAGCCTTGCCGATCGCGCCGGTTGATTCCGAAACTTCGCCAATAGCCACATATATCCGGCTTCTGGCGCGGGGATCATCGGGGGCGAGACGAAGGCCGTGATGGAGAGCCGCCAGGGCCTGATCCGGCATATCCCTAAGGCGTAAAGTCAATCCCAGATAATAATGCGCTTTCCAGTTGCGGTAATTTTCCTCCAGCGATTTTTCGAACAATGTCTGAGCCCGTTCGTAATTACCGGTACGGAACAACGCCAGTCCTTCCTTGAGCGAGGCATCCGAATCCGCCTCCCTGTCGGACAGACTGTCGACCGCAAGAGTTGCTAATTGAGAAGGCTGGTGATTGGTCCTGATTACATCCGGGTGATTTCCACAGGAAAGGATTATCCCGGTCAGGATCAGAAAAATCGCAATTCTCAAAACATCTCCACGCTTCAGGGATTACATAAGTCTTCCTTGATCCTGATATCGGGCAATCAGAAGGATATCTGCACGGAAAATCAGTTGAATAAACAAACAGAGTTGCGATACTTATATACGGATTAGTAAATTGACCTAGCAGTCAAGGAGACATAATGAACTATCAACCACCGCCCCTGATCCTTAAAAATCCCGGCCTGGCCGCAGTTTTATCGTTTTTCTATATGGGGCTGGGGCAAATATACAACGGGCAGATTGCCAAAGGCGTAGCCTTTATAGTCGGATTTACTATCTCCCTCATCCTGATGTTGATCCTGATCGGCTTTATTACAACTCCGATTCTCTGGATATGGGGTATATGGGACGCTTACAAATCAGCTGAAAAGATCAACCGCGAAATGACCTACGGACCGGGACCTACTCATCAACCGATGATGTAGGATAGAAATATGCTACCGAAAGGACACTCCTCTTGCTACTAGCCGTCGATATCGGCAATACGAACATCGTTCTGGGATTGTTCTCCGGAGATCAACTCCAGGCGACAGCACGGTTGTCAACACGTGAACGGATGACCTCCGATGAAGCCGGCTTTTTGATCGACGGATTTCTCAGGCGTTCCGGGATTGACAGCACCGTTGTAACTCACAGCGTTGTCGGATCAGTAGTGCCGCGTCTGACCGGTGCTCTTACGCGGGCGCTGGAATCCCGTCTTCCCGGTCACCCGGTCGTAGTTACATCCTCATGCAAGCTGCCCATGTCCATTGAGATAGATCGACCGGCACAATTGGGCGCTGATCGTATCGCCAATGGTGTGGCCGGCCTGGCATTTTACGGCAAACCGCTGATCGTTGTCGATTTCGGCACCGCCACCACCTTTGACGTCGTTGACGCCAATAATCGATATCTTGGCGGAGTCATTATTCCCGGCCCGGAAACCTCAATGAAGGAGCTGGCGCGCAAGGCTGCACAGTTACACGAGATAAGTCTGGTACATCCCTCCGCTGTCGTGGGTAAATCGACTGAACTGGCTCTGCAATCAGGACTGTTTTACGGCACGCTCGGGCAGGTTGATCGAATTGTCGACGAGATTCTTCGTGAAACCGGTTTCTCAAAATGTCATATAGTTGCCACCGGCGGGCTGGCTTATGGAATAGAAGAATTCTCAAGGCACGTCGAACTGGTGGAACCGACCCTGACGCTTCATGGTTTACGCATCATCGGCGAAATGAACCGGGAATAAGCGATTTCCGGATAGCCGGATGTCGACATGGTTGCACTAATGCCAACAGGTTGTTATATTTCATCTTGCTCCTGTAAAAGACCACACCCTATGGAGGTTAAGAAATGGGTAAACTGGTTTTCTCATTCCTGGCAGTTTTGTTAATCCTGGTTGCCGCGGGAGCCGCTCAAACCGGAGATGAAGCAACGCCGGATAAAACCACCGGCATAACCATCGAAGCAGTTCTGTGCTCCGACGTGGTGGATCGTCTGCCGACAGGTGAAGCAGACAGCTTCGGCGATGATATCGGTAAAGTCTGCCTCTGGACCAGAGTTAAAGGCGCCGTCGACACAACCTTCATCAAACACAATTGGTATTTCGAGGGGAAGGAGATGGCTAGTGTTGAGCTGTCTGTCAAGAGCGCTAACTGGCGGACATACAGTTCCAAGAACATCCTTCCCGAATGGGACGGGAACTGGGAAGTGAAAGTGGTTGATGCTTCCGGACAGACACTGGTTTCGAAGAAATTCACTGTAACTCGAACCGAAAAGCAGTAAATATCTTGACCGGGGCGGAGATTATGACCGCCCCGGCTTTTTGAAAAGTCGGTATTCGTTAGTAAGTTAATTCCAACCGACTCCTCAATCCCCATTTACTCCTCTACAAATACCCCTATATCAACCGGTTCAACGGGTTAAGCGATCCCAATCCCGGGCCGATATTCACCAATACAGGCACGAAAAAGGGTGGCAAATCCCGCCTGATCCGAATAAACGAAATAAAGCGGCGTTCAGTCTTGGTCCAGATAGCTGCGTGCGGCGCAGTTGCGTACGATCAGATCCGATGTTACGCCAGAACCTGATTTCGTTAAGTGGAGTATGTGTATGAGATGGAGTATCCGCAATCAGATCATGTTACCAGGTATCGTTAGTCTGATTGTCTTGATAGGCACCGTAACCTATTTCTATTTCAGCTCCAAAACAGAGTTTTTACACAACAGCGAAGTATTGATCAGCAACGCCACGAAACAATACGCTGAAAAGTTGGAATTTCCCCTTATGGGTCAGGAGATGATGTTTTTCAATCTGACTCGGGAAGACATTTTTGGATATGTCATTGAATTCAACGCCACCATTGACTTTCACGATGAGATAACCCGGAAAATTAACTCAATGCCGGGGGTACTGGCCTGGGCGCTGGTGACATTGGACGGTACAGTTGTTGACCTGGAAAAAAGTAATCAACTCGAAGGTTATGCGAATGACCTGATCGGTCAAAAGTTACCGGAATTCGAATATTACAACCGTCACGACACTACCATTATCCACTACGGCTGGAGCCCCATGCTCAGCCGCTGGGGAGCGCAATATCCGACTACGACCGTCTTTTGTTATCCGACAAAATCCACCTCAGGAGAAAAGAACGGTTATTTCATGGCTTTCATGGACTTTGCACCGATCCACCAGCTTGTTAAGGACTGCTCGAAAACACTGGCGGATTATAAATACGATCAAGCCTGCGTGTATTTACTGTTCGCTCAATCAAACGAAGTCGCGGCTTCCGTCGAAGCCGGTGATAATGTCCTTACCGACGCTGATTTGACTCTCCTGGCTAATTACGGCATGACTCATCGGCAGAAACAGACAACCATCATCAATGAACTTAATCTCAGCCGCGGCGGAGCCTTTGTTTGCACATCGGCCATTGGGACTGAAGATCCAAACAGCCCCGGTATGTTCGATCACTGGCGACCTTCTCTTGTTACCGTTATCCCCGACGAACAAGTTCTGGCGGGTCTTAAACGAAACCTGTTCATCGACCTGGGCATAGGCGCCGGTTTGTTTATCCTGCTGTTGGGTTTGAATCGCTATACCGCACGGCGTATTTCCCGTCGTATCAACAGAATATCATCAACTGCGCGCGCTATGTCGATCGGCGAAGTGGACCACAATCTGGCTGCAACCTCAAATGACGAACTGGGAGATCTGGCCGTATCGTTCGCAGCCCTCCGAGATTATCTGTGGCGATTGGCGCACTCCGCCGAAGCCATCGCCGATAACAATCTGGCCATTGAAATCCCAACGATGTCGGAGTCCGATGTCCTGGGACAAGCCTTCGCCAAAATGCTTCACAACTTCCGGACTATGGTGCAACAGATAAAATCCGATGCCGCAGCTCTGTTGAAGATTTCACAAAGGATCGGGACGGCCAGTGAACAACTTTCAGAGGGCGCGACTCTGGTCTACGGCTCTATCAATACCTCAGCTTCCGCTTCGGAAGAGATCAGCACCAACATGAACGTAGTGGCATCAGCGGTAAAGGAGAATTCTCTCCATATCGAGGAACTATCAACGGCAGCCGCCAATATGTCCAGTTCCGTAAAAGGGGTATCATCCGCGGTTCATGAGATAAGCAGCGCTATGGACGAGGTTACTCGGAATTCAGATGCTACCGCCAGCATTGCCGGTGACGCGGACCGCACGGCTCGGTCGGCCAAGGAAAAAATGGATTCACTCGCTGCCAACGCCCGGGCAATCGACAAGATTGTCGGATCGATTACCGACATTGCCGACCAGACCAACCTGCTGGCTCTTAACGCCGCCATCGAGGCCGCTTCAGCCGGAGAGGCCGGTCGAGGCTTCGCCGTGGTCGCCAATGAAGTCAAGGAACTGGCCAAACAAACGGCAATGGCCACCGCTGAGATTACCTCACAGGTGCGGTCGATGCAATCCGATACTGATGAAGCAGTTGAAGCTATCGCAAAAATCCTCGAAGTTACGGAACAGATCAACAGCCTTTCGGCTGAAGTCGCTCATGCCATCGAGAACCAAAGCACTGCCATCAACAATATCTCCGGTTCGATTTCGGGCAGTGCGTCCGGAGCCGAATCGGTTTCCAACAACGCCCGTGAACTGGCCCACGGTACTATCGAGATTTCTCGTTCTGTCGATGAGACTTCCAGCGGCGCTACCGGTATCGCTCGGAACGTAGCCAGAACGGCCAATGTCACTGAGAATATGAATGTCTCTATTCGTGATCTCTCAGATATTGCTCTGACTCTTAACGGCCAGGCCGAGGGATTAACCGGTCTGGTGGCACAGTTCGACCTCGGCAGCCACTGTCAACATTCAGAAGAAAAAACAGAAGAGCCGATTCTCATATAAGAACCGGCTCTTTATCGAACTATAATTTATAGTTACGAGTTATTATCCACCCAACTCAGCGGCATACCAGCTACCACCGTAACGAAAAAGCCGTAACTTATAGGTAGTGTCGCCCCGGACAATCACCACTTCCCCAAAATCGGAATGAAGACCGCTGCGGGTTTGAGTTTCGATTTCGGTTATCTCTTCGTCTCCGAATTCATCCATGCCGATATCGACAAGATTCAGTTGGTCCGGAGTAGTGGACTTGAAACGCGCCATGAATCGTCGGACTTGTTCTTCGTAGTGTTTCCGATGCTTCTCTTCGAGTTGCAATCTGAGCTGGTCGGTCGGTTTAGAAAATCCTTTCGAGGAACGTAATTTCATCACGTACTCGAACGGTGTTACAGCCTTCATCAAACCTTCCTCGTTACCCGCCCGAGCCTGCTCCAGCAACCAGGCAGCGAACTCGACACGGTTGTCAAACGAAGCCGTTACGGACGGCATTGGTGATTCGGCTGTTTTCCCTTGTTTATTCGCATCCGGTGAAGCCTCTTTCTGACCACAGGCAACGGCCATGACCAGAGACAGCGCCAATAATGTTCTGACAATACGCAACATGTTCAATCAATCTCCTCGAATCGACCCTTGAAGAAACGAAGCATTTCCGGTTCACAGACTAACTTGAGTCCTTTGGCCTTATCGACGTTCTCGGTAACATCAATATATGAAACAGACATATTCATATTGTTAATAAATCCGGTTCCCCGGGTCAGGCCACAAGGATAAGTAATGCGATCTTAATTGTCAACGAAGGGTCAATCAACGACTTGACCAGTGATAGACGGTACCGCTCTCACCGACTACGTAGGCAGTATGGTCCTTACTCATCCAGACTCCCCGAAAGTTGATTTCCAGATCATCCTCGGAAACGCTGGACCAGGTGCTGCCGTTGTAGAAAACAGCCGCGCCGTTATCACCAACTGCCAGGGCTACAGTTCGATAGCGACCTGAAACTGCGCGTAAATCATGAATGGTCGGCGAGGTTTGACGGGACAGGGTGCGCCCATTGAAGTGAACGATCAGACCGTCAGTACCGACCGCGAACAGGTCGTTCCAGCAGTCTCCCCAAATGCTCTGGATATACCCGCCCGAAGCAACGCCGAGGAAGTCCCATTCGTCTCCGTCGTAATGCGCCAGACCGTGACCGCGTGCCACTGTCAGGAAGGTCTGCTTGAGGTCAAGACCGGGATGCACTAGCACTTGCCCACCCCAGCCGGCAGCGAGGGTTGAAGAGTTGCTGCTCGGTATGAGTTGCCAGGCGCCATCGGTGTATTCCATGACGGTTCCCATATCTCCGGCCAGCATGAGGTGTCCTTCGTCGTCGCTCCAAATGGAACGAAGGGTGACAAAGCTGCTGACGCTCGTGTCGCTCCAGGAAACGCCATCGTAGTGCAGGATCGTGCCATTGGCGCCCACGGCAAAAATGTTGTTCGCCGAACCGACCCAGACGTCGTATAGATCCGTTTCGACCGGGACATCGACGATGTGCCACGCACCGTCGGAGTTGGTCAACACCGTCCCTTCCGCCCCCACTGCGTATATCAAGTCGTTCGAAGCACCATCGATGGCGTTAAGGTCGGCGCTGGTCAAAGAATCCATAAGCACCCAGCCTTCGGCATGGGAGCTTTCAGTGATTTGACATGAGGTAATAACTATCGAAGCACAAAGTATCGTTACTCCCAATACGATTAGTCGCAATGTGGACACACTGCTGATCCATCGGGTACTCGGCAAAGATTATTCTCCTGATTCCGGTAATCGATCCAACCAGAGCGTTCAGCTTATCCAATAAGTTATGCCTTGATAGTAGACGGCGCAATCTATATCATGCGGCATGATACTCCGGCCAACGTTTGTGGGAATTGTATTATTACTTCTTGCACTGGCGCCTGCCACCGGTGCGATTGGACCACTCGGATTCAAGCTCGGGACCTCGCTGTCAAATTATCACGGTGACGGAACCGGCGACAATCCAGGTCTGCTGGCCGGTTTCGAGATCGGCGTCTCCGAGGAAAAGAAGTTGGCGGAAGGGGCATTTGGACAATTGGAGTTGCTCTTCGTCTCACACGGTGGAACCCGAGAGTACGACTATCTCGCACCCGAGGGTGCGATTCATTTCAAGGAATCGCTCAGGTTGTTCTCTCTGCAACTATCGGCCTCTCTTCGGCTCGGCTTTCCATCAGAACGTTTGGAGAAATACAGCGCGCTTGTGGGGGCAGGTTTCTCAATCACTCCCTATGGTTATGCCGATGTTGACTGGTCCTGGCCTGAGAGTCCCTCAGATAAAACCGGCCAGACATCGGGTCCGATAGATAATCTTGGCTGCTCCAGCCTCTTTGTCACCGGCGGACTTCAGCGTGATCTGCGCCTGTTCAACCGGGGTGCTTTCATTGAGTTGAGATACACAGTTAACTTCGCGAGCGACTTCAACAACGACAACATCTCCCCTGGTCCAGGTACGTCGTACAACGGCTCCTGGTATGTACTCGACAGTCACAATAACGATGCGGCCGATCTTACCGGCGGCCAGCTTACTCTATCAATCGGTTTCCGTCCGTAGGGTGTGATCATGACTGGGAAAATAACTATTGCCGGTTCGATCGCTTTATTGCTTGGGATTATCCTGATCGCGGGTTGCTCGGTCAAACGCGTGACGATTAGACCGGATCAAATCCCCGAGCACGCCGACAAGAAATTCGTCAGTCTGGTGCGCATGGCTGATCTCGTCGGCGCCGTGGTCGAAACCGACACAACCGGTGGGGCGCAGACCGCCTCGGAGGAAGAGTCGAACCTGGTGCTGGTAAAGTTCGATCAGGGCTCAGGCAAAATCGACCCGAACGACTGGTCGGTCGCCGGCCGGACCGGAGACTCCTCGTTCAGCCGACTAATGGAAAATATCCAATACCTTCAATTCCGTCAGATTAATCACGGCACTCGTTACATGTGGCCCGACTCACTCAAGATGTGTATGGTCGACACTACCTGTGACGAGGAAATGATCGACCCCGGCGTCAATCCCTGCTGGGAGCGAGTGAAGTTCGGTCGTGGAGGTGGTCGTTATGACGCCTCGCGGGATTTACTGACAGGCGTATCGGATAAGGATAATCCGATAGAGATAGCTCCCTCGGATATCCGTATAGCGGAATACAGCTACTTCGATAAAATGGATGCTGCCCGTAAAGCTACCTTACTGGGAGCCCTGGGCATGTTGCTCCTCGGCTTCTCGCAGACGTTCTAATCGCGGCGAACGAATCAACCACGCCCCGGTGGCCAACCCGTCCACGGGTTGGATAAGAGATCATAGCAACAACACAATGGCATGTCTCGGAGAGACATGCCCTACTGCAGAGGCTGACGGGACGTCTACCGCCCATGTATCGTTAATATCACAACAAAACCGGGCTGCTCTGATCGAGCAACCCGGTCTTCGTATATCGACAATCTAAAATATCGATCAGTTCTTGAAACGGCGCGGGTGACGGGCTTCCCATTCCACGACGATCGGGCTGGCCACGAACACCGAGCTGTACGTACCGACGATAATCCCCAGGATTAGCGCCAGAGCAAACGTGCGGAGCACTTCACCGCCAAAGAAAAACAACGTCCCGACCACAAGCAATGTAGTCAACGAGGTATTAATTGTCCGTGAAAGCACCTCGTTGATCGAGGCATTCACGGCAGCAGCGAACTGCCCCTTGGTGCGGAAGTGCTTCAGGTTTTCACGAATCCGGTCATACACAACCACCGTATCGGTGAGTGAATAACCGGCCAGGGTGAGCAAGGCGGTCACCAGCAACAGGTCGAACTCGACCCCCAACAGATAGGTTAATCCCAGTACCGCCAATACATCGTGGAAAGTTGCGATCGTTGCCGCAACTCCCGAACGGAAATCGAACCGGATCCAGATGTAGACAATGATGCCGCACAGCGACAGGAGCACCGCCCACTGGGCATCCTTACGCAAAGTCTCACCGACGGCCGGACCGATAATATGTTCCGATTCGACCGTGAACGGGTTGTCGGTAAAGGCGGCTGCGATATCATTGCGCAACTGAGCGGCTCTTTCCTTACCCTGAGCCTCGGACTCCGGCCGCTTGATTTTAATGATGAAGGCATTCTCTTTTTCGAAGCTCTTCAGTTCGGTAATCTTGGCATCCGGGAAATCCGAACTGAGAGCGGACCGGAGAGCATCAATTTGTACCGGTTGATCGAAATAACCGTAGACCAGGTTACCGCCGGCGAAGTCAATCCCCAGGTTCCCTTTGCCGGAAGCGATCATAACAAAGGCGAAAACGCCTATGGCAATCAGCGCCAAAGAAATCACAAAGGCGATCTTTCGGGCACCGATAAAGTCGATGTTGGTATCACCAATAATCCTAAACATGGTTTTGGCACCCTTTCGTTAAATACTCAGCGTACGATAGCCTTTGCGAATGTCAAACACCTGCTTGGTAATGACAAACGCCGTGTACAGCGAAATAACAATACCCCAGAACAACGTCACCGCAAAACCCTTGATGGGTCCTGAGCCGAGCAGGAACAGGGCTCCGGCCGTAATCAGGGTAGTGACGTGGGAATCGAAAATCGCCACAAAGGCTCGATCATAACCGGCATCGATTGAGGCTCGAACCGTCTTACCGGTTCGCAATTCCTCTCGGATACGCTCGAAAATAAGAATGTTCGAGTCGACCGACATACCGATCGTCAAAATGATACCGGCGATACCGGGCATGGTCAACGTCGCTCCCAGGGCATCCAATACGGCCAGCAGGAAGAAGATGTTGAAAAGCAGACCGATATCGGCAATAATCCCCGACAGGCGGTAATAAATGGCAATAAACAAAAGCACCAGGACCAGACCGAGCAATGACGAGTAAAATCCCTTCTTGATCGAATCTGCTCCGAGCGAAGCCCCCACGACGTTTTTCTCGATAATCTCCACCGGGGCCGGAAGAGCACCGGCCTTGAGTACGATCTCCATATTACGAGCGTCCTCAAAAGAGGCCGAGCTTCCCATGGTGATCTGTCCCCGCTGGCGGATCTTGCTGTTAATAATCGGGGCCGATTCGACGCGGTTGTCCAAAACAATCGCCAACGGCTTATCGATATTAGCGCCGGTCAACTGCGAGAAGCGAGCGGCTCCCTGTCCGGAGAGCTGGAAATTAACCACATGCGCACCCATGTTGTCGGTCGCAAGTGCGATATTTTCGAGGAACTTGCCCAGGAACTGAACCTTGCGCTTGAGCATGTACAGCATATAGACCTGCTTGCTGTTGCGCGTCTCGATACGAGTCGACCAGGCAAATTCAACATCGATCGGAATGAGCGATGCAACCGAAGGATCGTTCAGCCACTGATCGACCTTCTCTTTATCGTTCTTGGAAACGGCAAAGGCCGGCCAGTTGGTGTTGGTCCGACTCGAATAAAGCGCCCATTCCAGACGGGAGGTCAGCGGGAATTCGGTTTCGGCAGTCGAGGTATTCTCTTCGAAAGCAAACAGAGCAGCCGTATCGGAAACCGTATCTCCGAGCAGATCAGCCGCCAGATCGACTTCCTCGGTCACGGCTTCTTCACCCGCTTCGAGCCTGGCGCGTTCTTCATCGCTCAATTTCGAGATTTCGAGCGCCGAGATGGCTGAATCCAACCGCTGCAGGAGCACTGAAGCATTATCCGGGGTTTCCATCAGCTTGAACTGAAGCAACGCCGTCTGACCGATCAACTCCTCAGCGCGTTCGGCGTCAGTGTAGCCGGGTAAATCGACAATGATGCGTTCTCGACCTTGCTTAACGATGGTCGGCTCTGCCACACCCAAACCGTCAACACGGTTACGAATGATCTGCATGGCCCGGTCAACGGCATCGTCGCGCTGGGCATCATCGATCTCCTCCAGCTTAACACGCAATACCACGTGAATACCACCCTGGAGATCGAGACCCAGGCGGATAGCTTTTTGCTGCAGCGCAAGCAACTCACCAGGCTCATCGGTGGCCATCTTGGCTTTTGCGGTGTCGTCCATCGACCACAACCGGAAGGTATCCCACAGGGCAAACAGGGATCCTAAGATCAGGATTATGGTCAGGCCGACACGCCAGTTTTTCATGGACATGGAAATTCCTTTCCAGCGTTAGTTTATTTTAATGATTCGTTCGTTTCCAGATGAAAGGTGATCCGCCAAACAGCGGCGAATCAAAACGGGGACACGTTAGCTCGTGCCGGAAGGACGGGCGCCGACAAGAGTGAATTGTCGGCCAAGGCTGGGTTTGACCTGGGCACAACTGGCACAGGCAGTCGTACCTGTCGATCGCGTTGTCGTTTCGATCAAAACGACGTCTTCATTCCGTTCATCCAAAGGCGTGCGATCGTTGCTGTTGTTTGGTTTACTGAACTCAGCTGAAACCAAAAAGGCTACCGGACGGCAGTTAGGTTTGCCGGAAGGAGTCATGTTCTCCGAGGCATCTTTCGGGTCAGCCGGCTGGTCCGACTCTTCAAGCCGTACCAGATCAGCCGAGGGATCATCAACTATCACCACGACTGGTTCATCGACTGCTTTGGCTTTGTTGTCAATCGTCACGGAAACCTGATCGACAACTATCAACCCGCTTATAACGAGACTGATTAAAGCCACTAACACAGTCGTAGCTTTTCCGGTTTCAACAGCTTTTTGGATGAGTTTCTGCATACGTAAATCGCCGCGAATATAACTAAAAGCACCCATAAGTCAATTCAATTCTCGTCCATCCCTTGACACGGGATCGACCCCACAGCTTATTATTGGCTTCAAGGAAGCCCCGCGGGGCCGGTTGTGAACATATTTGATATATCGGGAGAAAGTGATGAACGATAAAGGGGTAACTGTCATTCTGAAAACGGCACTCATTTGCATATTTAGTCTGGTTTTAATCTCGCCGGATTCTTCGGCAACTACCGCCGTTACTCACCGGCTGGCAAACGGCATGGAGCTTATTCTCCAGGAAAATCATTCCTCCGACATGGTAGCCAGCGTAGTTTTCGTTAAATCCGGAAGCAAATACGAGTCCCGATTTGAAAACGGCATTACCCATTTCCTGGAGCATCTCCTTTTCGACGGTACGATCAATCAAACCCGAGAGCAACTCGACAAGGGCATCCGTAATCTGGGCGGATATATCAACGCTTTTACCGCCAAAGACCTGACCGCTTATCTGGTGCTGTTGCCCGGGCAACATATCAAATACGGCCTTACCGTTCAGGCAGATATGCTGTTCAACTCCAATTTCCCCGAAGCCGAGATGGCCAAAGAGCGAAAAGTGGTGATTGAGGAAATCAAACGGGACAAAGACAGCCCCGGTTATGCCGCCGATGCCTTTTTTACCGAAAAAGCCTACGGTGGTACCGACTATGCTCGTCCGGTACTGGGCTATGAGGCCTTTATCGAGAATATCCCCCGCGCAGCCGTTATCGATTATTGGAAGCGGTTTTACGAGCCGAAAAATATGGTCGCCCTGATCGTCGGTGATTTCGTTGCCGACAGTATGATCGCAATGGCCGAGGCCGTTTTCGGACCGGCCCCCAACCAACCGGAACAACCTCCGACCGAATCGGGAATTCAGGATTTCATCGAAAGTCGCAATAATCCTTCCAATGGCCTCGAAGCTCACGAGATGAGTTCTTCGGGCAAAATTCTGGACACAGTAGCCAATGTCACCGAAACCCATATCGGCGTTTCCATCAACCTGCCGGAACCGGGGCACCGCGATTATCTTGCCCTGGATTTACTGAGTCAGTACCTGTCCATGGACGGCGTGTCTCCTTTGAAGAAAGCTTTGTTGGAATCTGATCCGCCGCTGGCGACCGAAGTTTCTGTCGGCCTTACCCCCTACGCTGAGTTCTCTCGCCTGGAAATATCGGTTTTAACCGACAAACCGGACAAATCGGAAGTAATTGTCAAGACGATCCTGGCCAAACTGGCCGATATGATGACCTTCCAGGCCGATGCCGAGACCGTCGAAGGGATCAAGGTCAGCGTCAAATGCGACCGGATTTATAACGCCGAGCGACTGCACTATTACGCCTTCATGATTTCACCGCTAATGATGTCCGCCGGTTGGGATTTCATTGACAGTTATGCCGACCGCCTGGCCGAGGTCACCTGGCAGCAGAGTCAGGAAGCAGCCGGACGCTGGCTGCAATGGCCCGACTATGTCGCGACAGTCGTACGGCCGAGCACCGATTCCGGACAGATTCTTTATGAACCGATAGAAATGAGCGAAACGGAGGTTGTCGCTTATTTTGATACGGTTCAGATTCCTGTTTACGATCTTACCCAGGGCGTACCGCTGGAATTTCCATCGACCGACTCGGTTGAGCTGACTTATATCGACCAGGCCGATTACCGTTCCGGTGTGCTTGACAACGGCCTTCAGTATATCATCAAGTCCAGTCCCGACAGCCGGGTGTTTGCCGTTAACATACTTGGTAAAAACCGTACGTTGCGAGAGCCGGAAGGTCTTGAGGGAATAACTGATTTCGTCAACCGTTGTCTCGAAAAGGGAACCGTTACACGAACGGAAGAAGAACTCAGCCGTGATCTGGCCAAAATCGGGGCCCGTGTTAGTCTCTACGATAATCCCTGGATCCCGTTCGATGATCACTACACGAATCGGCGGTACTCGTTCGCCAAATTCGAAACGATCGACGAGTTCGCCTCACGCGGTTTCCACTTGTTCGCCGAAATAATGCAACGACCGGCGTTCGATTCCGCCGCCGTCGAATCGGTGCGGCGCTCCATGCTGGCAATCCTGGGGCGCAAAGCCGGCTCACCCGGTTATCTGGCCGGACAGCAATTCATATCCAGCCTCCTCGGAGATCAACCTTACGCCCGCCCGGTCGCCGGTACACCGCAGAGTATTGCCGCCGTTACTCGTGAAAGCCTGATTGAGCACCATCGGATGTTTTACTCTCCCGGCAACATGATCCTGACCATCGCCTGCAACCAGCCTGCCGATGAGGTACTGAATTGGATCGAGGGAACGTTCGGACGTCTTGCCGCCGACAGCTTATCGTCGCTGCCGCAGGTAGAGATTGAGTCGTTCCTTGAAGTCCGCAACACTCACCAGCAGATGGAATCGGATCAGATATCGATTCTTCTCGGTTCACCGCTCCCGGGCATCATGGATCCCGACGTAGCCGCGATCAAAGTTGCCACAACACTTCTGTCGGAGCGGCTGTTCGGGAGCTTGCGCGAGAAACAAGGCCTGGCCTATTCGGTAGGAGCCAGCTCTTATTTCGATCGCGACTTCGGCTGGACCTATTGCAGCATCGGCACCGGCAGCGATAACTACGATAAAGCTGTCGAGGGAATTATTCTCCAGATCGAGAAACTTAAGCTCGATGGTCCGACAGCCGAAGAACTCGCGACAGCTCGCAACCAGATTATGGGACGGATGTCATCCAGCCGCCTGGCCCGGATTAACCAGGCCTATTACCTGGCTGAAAACGCATACCTCGGACTCGGCCTGGGATACGACAAAGCTTACCTGACGGCGGTGTCGCAGGTGTCGATTGATTCGATCCGCCGGGCAATGGCGCGTTGGTTCCGCACCGATGCTTATATCCTGTCGAGCGCCGGTAACCGACCCGAGAATAAGCAATAGTCCGGTGTCAGGTTGCTAACCTAACTTACGATTGAACAACCGCGGAATCTACCCTATCAAACTCCGATGAATGAACTCGCGAAGAATCCAAACGCGTTGGTGAGCGACATACGTTCTTCGGTCTGGTGGCCCGCCCGTCCACGGGTGGGATATATCTGAAAGCTTCGCATTAAGGTGCCCCACCCCTCGGGTGGGAAGTTTGCAAACGTTAACAGGTGTCGAAACTTCGCTTCGCGATCCGCCTTCGGCGGACAGGAGTTTCGACCTACAATTTGTATCGATTTTTGTGCCCACCCCTCGGGTGGGAAGTTCGCAACAGCACCCAACACCTTCCCGTCCGCATTAAGGTGACCCACCCCTCGGGTGGGAATTGGTGAGCAGCAGACGTTCTTCGGTTTCGACCTTGTTTCGCGGAATGCTGGAATCCTGATCGGGATTGTAATGGTAGAGCGTTGTTGGAAGGGAATTGTCGGTTCGTTTACGTGCGAACCGGATGAGAAATATTATGACATCAACCAGGACGTGTGTGTCAATGAGATGATGAACCGCCGGTTGAATCCTCGGCCTCCAGAGCCTTCTTGACCGAATCGATCAGAGATCGCAGTGAATCAGATTCGACATGGGGATAATAGCCGACAGGCTTACTGCTTTTCTGTCGTTCTTGCGGGGGGGGAGAAGCCGCACGGACGCTGTCCATAATGTGCTTTACGTCTGGATACTCATCCGACATAATCCGGAAGCCGATGTTCCGTCGCAGCAACTGCAACATCTCACGGCGCGTTGCCTTGGCCAGGTACATGCCTGCATGCTCGCTTGGAGTGACGGGCCCCAAAAGCTCTTCCACGGCTTTCCGCTCTCGTGAGCCGGGGCGTCCGCCGTATCCCAGAGACACTTCGATCTCGTACTCATAATCAAGCTGTTGCCGGCTCAGAATCGATTCCCACAAGTCAGCCCGCTTCTCATTCGAGCTCCGCTGATCCGCAGCTCGGATTTTGCCCTGATGAAACTCGATCGTGTCGCCCGTCGAGACGAAATACACCAGAATCATCCCGGAGGGGCATGGAGCTGTAACATTCACTTCCAGCTTGCAAGTGTCGTTCGGCGGAATCTCCAACTCCATGACACCCTCGGCAGGCTTCTCCAGGGTTGCCGGGAGTTTCCACTCCATCGGGCCCGAATACCCGACTCCCCCCAAGTCCCGTACCTGGAATACCACAGCCTCGCATTCAGGGCAATGATCATTTGGCCCGAAACGGTACCACAGCTTCAGCGGGCCCGAGTTGCCATCGGGTTTGCTTAGAACACGAAGCTCCCCCGTGACGCCGGTTGGGCGCAGTCCGAGAACCTCTCGGTTCGTCTGTGCCCTGACTGCACCTAACACCGTCAGCAGGGCCGCAGATAGCAGCAGCAACATCTTCCTATGTCGCATGATAAACTCCTTTTCATGATGTCTTTCAAAGTCAGTTCATTGTCTCAAATGAATCGTTTCAATCGCACCTCCTTTCGTCCGGTCCTTCGGCAGGTCTCGGTGAGACCTGCCCTACTACGCAATTCATCCCGCTTTTGCGCGCTGTCCCTCCGCGCCGAGATCGTATGATTGATTTGTTCTCCTGACTTGAATTAACACCGTGATTACATCGCTGTCAACGGGTACTACGGTGTTATTTTGGTGGGCGGTCAACGTTTCGTCGGCACCATTATATACTGCGCAGGTTCGAAGACGGACCTGCGCTACGGCAATACTCGATTCAACAGGCATCATAACTTCGCTTCGCGAATCCCACCCGAGGGGTGGGGCACCGAAAAGATGAAGATGGATTCCCGTTTTCGCGGGAAAGACGTTTTGTGGGGTGTGCTGCTGCAGGGGCAGACGAGACGTCTGCCGCCCACCAACACGGTTGGATTCTTCGCGAGGTCATTTACGGGAGTCATATATGGGAGACGCCGCGGTTGTACAAGTCGATATGATTTTAATCCCACCCGTGGACGGGTGGGCCACCAGACCGTCGACGTAGCTAAGCTCTATTTCACTATCCGAGCGATTGAGCTTGGATTCAGGCAGCTTGACGGGACCGCCGCCTGTCTTCAGAGATTGATCTGAGTTAGCTGAATCAGCGGGGGGGGGAATCTTAGGGCGGCCACACTGTCGGACATGCGCTGTATATCAGGGTATTCCGGCGTCAGCTTCTGACATCCGATACCGTGTCGAAGTAGATGAAGAATGCCTCGCTTCTTTATGCGGCCGTAATAGACACCTTCCTCATTACCGGCTTTCAACGGCCCGGCGACACTGTCAACCAAGTCCATTTCCCACTTGAAATCCTCTGTGAGGAAGAACTTCACATCGTATTCATAGTTGAGCTGCTCCTCTGTCAGCATCGCCTCAGTCTCATCGGCCGCCTTCTGATTCGAGCTCCGTGGATCCGCCGCCCGGATCTGGTTGAAATGCACCTCCATCGTATCGCCGGTGGATATGAAGAAGACCCGTACGCCCCCGGAGAGACATAGGGCGCCGGTGTGCGCAGCCACATCAAGCTGGCACGTATCGTTCTCCGGTACCGTTACCGAAACCACCTTCTCGTACCCGTCGTCCTTGCTCACCGGAGCCGTCCACTCGTTCGGGCCGTCTACGATCAGATCGCCGACAGTGCGAACATGAAACGTCAACTCTGAACAATCGGGACATCTTCCTGTTGCAATCCACTTCATCCACAGTTGTACCGTACCTGAACTCCCCTCCGGCTTGCTCACTATCCGATGTTCCGCTGTGAAACCCACCGGCGCGACATCGTCCTCGGCGAAACCGGCCGCTGCTGTAACCAGCAAAAGCAGCATCACCAATCCAAACATCGTCCGCAACATCTTCCTATGTCGTATAATAGACTCCTTTTCATGAGGTCTTGTCAAAGTCAGCTCGTTGTCTCAAACCAAGTGTCTCAATTGCACCTCCTTTCGTTCGGTCCGTTGGCAGGTCTCGGGGAGACCTGCCCTACCGCCGATTTCGTGGGCGGCAGACCTCCCGGTCTGCCCCGGAATCCGTAACCCCCGGCATAATGTGCCGTCAGGCGTCTCTGCCTGACGGCCTCGTTCGATGTCAAAACTTCGCTTCGCGATCCGTGACCCCACCCGTGGACGGGCGGGCCACCAGGGGCGAGTCCATGTGTTGGCGGATTCGAAGACGGATCCGCCCTTGTCCATCCTTCGGCAGGTCTCGGTGAGACCTGCCCTACTACGCAATTCATCCCGCTTTTGCGCGCTGTCCCTCCGCGCCGAGATCGTATGATTGATTTGTTCTCCTGACTTGAATTAACACCGTGATTACATCGCTGTCAACGGGTACTACGGTGTTTTACGGACTGCTGCTTAAAAGCGATACCTACGGGCTTATTTATCCCAATTCCATTCATAGAAAACATTTCCGGATTCTACGGTTGACTTAGCCTTTCTCACGTGTATATTCCCCGCAATTGCTCATAGCTTGTTAACAACTTAAGGACCTCTGCCAGGATGGTTGACCTTTCCGGGCCCGGGACATCGTCGGAAAGCCGTTTCCCGCGCGGCGAAGCGGTCGCAGTACGACTACTCGCGATCGTCGGACTCCTCTATTTATTCATTCTTTCCATTACTCTCTTAGGCGCCTCGTTTAAGTTGTTTGGGAATGATTTCGCTGAGGCGATTTTCCATGCCACTTCCAATCCCGTTGCCGGTCTCATGATCGGTCTTCTGGCAACGGCCATAATCCAATCATCATCGACTACCACTTCGATCGTTGTCGGTCTGGTTGCTTCCGGCATGCTCGATATCCCAAACGCCATTCCGATGGTCATGGGCGCCAACATCGGAACGACGATCACAAATATCATCGTCTCTCTCGGACACGTCTCCCGAAAAGACGAGTTCCGCAAGGCGCTTGAAGGAGCCACGGTTCACGATTTCTTCAATCTTTGCTCAGTGGTTGTACTGTTGCCGCTACAGATCGAGTTCGACATAATCGGACGAGGAGCCGTGTTCCTGGAGAAGATGTTCGAAGGCTTCGGCGGCTTGAAATTTTCCTCGCCGCTGGCTATCGTAACCAAACCGGTCTCCCATTGGTTGATTGAGCTTTTCAATCAGAACCCGTACGTATCCGGGGTATTCGCCCTGCTTCTCCTCTTCATAGCTTTACGCTACATCGTCAAGATACTCAAATCGCTGGTGCTGGAACGCGTCGAGAGATTTTTCCAAAAATACATCTTCAGGACACCCGTTCTGAGTTTCATCCTTGGGATGCTAATCACGGTCCTGGTGCAGTCCTCGTCGATCACAACCTCAATCGTCGTTCCGTTGATAGGAGCCGGGGTATTGACCATACGTCAGATCTACCCTTACTTCCTCGGCGCCAATGTAGGTACCACCATAACCGCCTTTTTGGCTTCGTTCGTGACCGGGTCGCCCGCAGCGGTAACGGTCGCGTTCTCACATCTCTTGTTTAACGTCTACGGCATTTTTATATTCTGGCCCCTGCAGCGTATTCCCATGTGGATGTCACGCCAGTTGAGTCGGGCCGCTGAAATATCCCGGGCCCTGCCGCTCGTTTACCTTGGCATGGTGTTCTTTATTATTCCCGGGATCATCTTCTACATTATGGAGAGATAGTATGTTCGAAACGTTCAAACAACTCTTCAGCCCTGAAAACCTCCTCGATGAGGCGTTCAAGAACACCCTGACCATGATCGAGTTCGATCAGAAACTGTTCGATGCCTGCCGTCATACCCTGCGCGAAGAAGATACCGACCAACTGCCGTTCGACGTTAAGAAAGCCGACCAGGAAATCAACCGGTACGAATGGGAGGTTCGGCGGCAGGTGTTAACCCACCTCTCCATCGCCGGCACCCAGCATCTGGTCCCCGGTCTGGTGTTGGTATCGATAGTGATCGATGTCGAACGTATCGGCGACTACACCAAGAACATGGCCGACCTGGCCGGCAAACACAAACAGCGTCTCCAGGCCGGTAAATATGAAGCAACGATCGTTGAAATCGAAAAACATATTTCCGAAGCATTTCCGCAGGTGCTCGATATTCTCAAGAACCAGGAAGAAGCCAAAGCTCGTGAGTTAATGGGACACGAAAAAGAGATCGGGACCAAGTCCGAACAGATTATGGATGATCTCGCCCGTGGCCTCTCACCGGAATTTACTTCCCATGACGCTGTCTGTCTGGCTTTGTATGCCCGGTATTTGAAACGGATCAACGCTCACCTGACCAATATCGCCAGTTCGATCGTTAATCCCTTCCCCAAAATTGGCTTCAAGTCCAAGCCGGGCGTCGTTGACGAAGAAGAAGATTGATTCGTTTCAGTTTTTGCTTTTAAGTCCCAATCCCATACGCATGGCAGGTATCAAAGCCTTGCGGTGGTACCAATGGAATCCCGCGGCCAGAATCAGATAAGCTATGGCCACTTCGATTCTGATCTGTTCAATAATCATCTGCGCCAGGAAGAGTACGACCAGCAAAATCCCTTCGCTTCGATGCAGACGCAGGTTCACCAGAACAGCAACCGCGAACAACGACTGCGCTGCCGTAAGAAACAGCTCATGCTGCTGCAGGGAATCGAGCGGGAAGGGATGGATCGCTCCTCCCGAGATAGCAAACACCAACGGAATGGTGCCGACCAGGAGCGTCCATTGATTCACCTTAGATGAAATGAGAGCTTTAAGAGCCGATCCGGCATGCCCGCGCAACGCCCAGGTTGCTGCCACGATAAACTCCGGTGCTTCCGAGGCAATCGGCGCGAGCCATTGCACCAGAAGGAATTTATTGATGCCAAACTCCTCCCCCATCATAACCAGACTGTGTGCGAAAGGCTCGGCTGAAACGAAAATCACGGCGCCGGCCCATAAGAATAGCAGAATGGTCATGATGCGCCGCCAGGATGTGCTCATGTTGGCAACAACACGTACCGGCCCCACTAACTCCGGCTCCACTGTCTCCATTTGCGCTGCCCGGCGCGTGTAGAGACCAAACAGCGTTACCAGAATAACGGTGTCGATCAGGTTGAGATTACCCTTAAGCGGAATGGTAAAAGAGTAGACCGTCGCCATAGCCAGATAGAAAATTTCCACCCGTTGCGACTCATGCAGCACGATCTCCTTGCGCTTTTTCGCGAAAACATACAGAAACAGCACCACCGGCCAGCCGAGTCCTACCAGGAGTCGATTGGCGCCGGTCATGTTGGCTATAGCGAGATGAGCCTGAGAGGGATCATGAGCCGCTTCCCAGGTAAACACGAAATCGACGGCATATTCAGGAAGCACGGCCATGAGCGCCAGAATTGCCACCGCCAACGATTCGGAAATATCGATTTGAGCCGCTTCGGCTGCCCAGGATAGAATGAATGCCGCTCCAAAAATTGCCAGGCCAAAAACCAAAGAGCCCACCCAGGCAGCCGACTCAACATGAGTCAGGCCAAAATACAGACCCGGCAAAGTCACCAGCGTCGTCACGATCAATAGGATATAGTGCGACGGGGATACGTCGTAGTGGGTGTGTTCCGTCTCACTCATGGCAGATGATAGCCCCCGCTGTTAAAAATGCGATTCGCCCTACCCTCTTATTATCATATTTACGATGTCTTTTCGGAGCAGAACACCGACCAGATTATCGTTTGAAGTCACGAAAACTCTTCTAACATCCTTAAAAATCATCATCGCTGCGACTTCCACGATTCTCGTATCCGGCGTCGTAACTTCAAAATCGGTTCTGTAAAGCTGTGAGACTTTGATTTTATCTTCCTGTTTTAACAACTCCTCGAACGGCTCGACATCCATCGAATAATTCAAATTAGAGATCAGCGCCTGATAATCGGGTAAAGCTGCCTTGATCAGATCACGGTCGGAGATCACTCCCAGCAAACGATTATTTTCGTCTACCACCGCCAGCGCCGAGAGGCGATAGCGGAACATCCGATTGGCCACTTCCTTGAGCGTATCGTCCGGTGTGACCGTGGCTACTTTATGCCGCATCACATAGCGGACCGTCAGTTCTTTATCGACCTGAATGTTATAATCAGAAATGAGTTTGATCAGATCCGAGGGGTGTTCCGCCGCCATAGCCTTATCGAGCGTTCCGGGCGTGCGACCGAACATTGCCAGCCCCGAAAGCATTTGTAAATACAGCTTGGCAATAGTCGAGGGTGTAAGAAGCAGACATACGACATGAACCGGGATATCATCCGGCGTTTTGCCCTCGAGTCCCTGACGAGAGACACCAATCAGGATATACAGCTCATTCACGGCGTCGGTTCGGGCATGCGGAAAAGCAAAACCGTGACCGTAGGATGTATCTTCCACTTCCTCACGCTCGCGAACTGTCTGGAGAATCGCTTCATAATCGAGACTGACTCCTTCATCCTCGATCATCCGAAGCAACTCCCTTACGGCCTCATCTTTGGTGCGGGCCTTGAGATCGATGTTGATGCGTCTTTCCATCAACAAATTGGCCAATTTCACTTAAGACACCTCTCTGTTTTGGGGCTCGCTGTGCGTGCCGCCGTCGGCTCTCTCTTTAATCATCTCCGGTGACGCCACACCGCCCGACACCAGAAACTTAACTCCGTCTTCTACAGACAGGGTAAGCGGATAGACTTCTTCCACCGGCACCAGCACCACGAATCCGGAAACCGGTGTCGGTGTAGAAGGAACGAAAATAGTAGCTACGTCACGGGTCTGTGCGCCAATTCCAACCGATATCCGGTTCGATACAAAACCAACCGCCCATAATCCCTTGCGAGGGTACTCTATTAATGCTACCTCTTTGAACGAATTGATCGTCGGTCCCGCTACCGCGCTCAGCAGTTGTTTGGCCGCCGTATAGATTGGCCGGATGATCGGCACCCGCTCGAGGACGTGATCGCTCATACGATAGATGCGGGATCCCAAATAGCCTCGTGTCAGTACTCCGGCTAAGAGGATCACCAGCAACGTGGTGAGCAATCCCAGTCCCGGGATATAATACCCCAGCACCTGATGCAAAAACGGCTGGAGAACACCGTCAACGGCGAGAAAAAGCAGGCGCAGAACGAGATAGGTCAGGATAAGCGGTACGACAACTAAAACGCCTGATAGAAAATACCGCTTTATAATGGACGAAATCGAACTAGCAACGGACATACGGCCTTCCACCTGTTCAGTGTTGTGCCATGAGTATATCCGCGCCCTAATTTATTGTCAACGTTTTTGGGCTATCAATGCGGAAAGAAACCGTAGACAGCCGGTATCTGTGCCGCATACTTAAACACTGGTTCAGCGAACACACCGAACAAAATCACACCGACAACACCGATTGTCACTACCGTCGCGGCCGGTAAATTGAACTTGATATTATACGGTGATACTTCGCCCGAGAAATACATCTGCTTCAGGATATTGGCATAGTAAAAGAGGGCAAAGACCGAAGTCAGCATGCCGACTCCAACCAGCCAATACAACCAATGGTAATAAGCATGCCCGGTAGCCATACTGATCGCGGCGGCGAAAACTTTGTACTTCGCCATAAAGCCCGCCAGCGGTGGAATTCCGGCCAGCGACAACAGAAAAACCGACATCATCAACGCCATTCCGGGCGATGACTGCGCCAGCCCTCGATAGCTGGCAATCTGACACGATCCGGTCTTGTCCTCGAACACCGCCACGATGGCAAATGCCCCCATGTTGGCAAAGAGGTACGCGAAAATATAGTATGCCACAGAGGCCAGACCCTGCTCGTTGAGCGACACCATACCGATCATGATGTAACCGGCTTGAGCGATCGAGGAATAAGCCAGCATGCGCTTGATATTCGTTTGTCGAATGGCAACCACATTGCCGTAGAGCATTGCCGCTCCGGCAACTATCGCCGTTACGATGCCCCAGTCGTTGGGAGCCATTTCCTCGCCGTAGAATGCCACCAGGCCGCTCAGGAATATCTTGGCAAAAGCCACCAGACCGGCGCCCTTCGATCCCACACTAAGGAAAGAGGTGATCGGGGTTGGAGCGCCCTCGTAGACATCCGGCGCCCATTGATGGAACGGCGGCAGGGCCAGCTTGAAACCGATACCGGCCAGCATCAGCAATACCACCAGCGTCAGAATCGCGCCTATTCCCTGATTTGACAGGTGTAATACGGCCAAATTGAGTCTTAACTGCACTAACTCGGTCGTTCCCCCCAGTCCGTACAGGAAAGAGATACCGTAAAGCAACAGCGCCGACGAAAAAGCTCCAACGATGAAATACTTAATACCGGATTCGACCGAGAGCTTGTTGTCTTTATAGAACGCGGCCAGAATGAAGAGCGGGATAGTCGTTAGTTCGAGCCCGACGTAGAGCTGCAGCAGTTCGTTGGAAGAGGACAGGAACATCATCCCGACCGTCGACAGCAGGATCAACCCGAAAAATTCACCCCGGTGGTTGACAATACGCTGGTGCAACGAACCGAACGAGGAGCCGATCGCCATAAATGCCGCGCCCAGGAAGATCACCTTGAAGAACAACGACATGGCATCGTTTTCGAACATCACGCCAAAGCCGCTTCCCGGCGTTCTCAACGCCAGCAGAATACCGGTAATCAGCAGGCCAAGCATCGCCATATAGCCGGTGGCGCTTCCCTGCTTGCGACTGGTCACCAGGTCGAACGTAATTACCAGCAGCGCCCAGATGAACAGGAATATCTCCGGGAGCATTTGGCTCAGGTTGTATGCGGGTAGCTGCAAATCCATTTCATTACCTGGACATCAAAGTTACCAAGTTCTCCAGCGTGGCCGACATCAGATCAGCCAGCGCCTTCGGGAAAATACCGACGTAGAGCGTCAGAACCGCCAGCGGTGCGACCGTGATGATCTCACGGATGTTGATCTCGGTCAGGCCGCCCCAGCGTTCCATATTGAACTCACCAAGGAACACGTGCTGGACCATACGCAGCATGTACGCCGCTCCCAGCACCACACCCAGAACGGAGATACCGACCAGTACCCGGTTGAGCTGGCTGAATGCGCCGACAAAGATCATGAACTCCGATACGAATCCGGACATGCCCGGAAGACCGAGCGCTGCCATCGAGAACATCACCATCAGACCGGTATAAACCGGCAGCTTGGCGCCGAGACCGCCGAATGCCGCGATCTCACGAGTGTGGGCGCGATCATAAATGACGCCCACCAAAAGGAACAGTGCGCCGGTAATCAAACCGTGCGAAACCATCTGGAACATACAGCCCGAGATCGCCGTCACCGAGCCGTAAGCCGCCAGAGCCAGCATGCAATATCCCATGTGACTGACCGAGGAATACGCCACCAGCTTTTTCAGGTCTTTCTGTGCCATCGAGACCAAAGCGCCGTAGATGATGCCGATCGCTCCGATTACTGCAATCCAGAAACTGAGTGTATGCAGGGCATCGGGGAACATCGGCCAACTGATACGCATCATGGCATAAGTTCCCATCTTAAGGAGAACACCGGCCAGAATCACCGATACCGCCGTAGGCGCCTCGACGTGAGCGTCGGGCAACCATGTATGGAACGGCCAGGCCGGGACTTTGATCGCGAAAGCGATGAAGAAGAAGATGAAGCAGACCATCTGCAGCGTATGCGGCAACGATGAGCCCTGCTCCACCAGAGCCATTATGTTCAGGGTGTGCGGTTCCGAAGTGAAATACAGGATCAGAATCGACACCAGCATGAAGATCGAGCCAAATAATGTGTAGAGGAAGAACTTGATAGCCGCGTATTCCTTGCGCGGGCCGCCCCAGACGCCGATCAGGAAGTACATCGGGACCAGCATGATCTCCCAGAACACGTAGAAGAGGAAAAAGTCAAGAGCTACGAACACGCCCATCATTCCCGCTTCGAGAAGCAGGAAGAAAGCGAAGTATTCCTTCACACGGTTCTTGATTCCGAACGAAGCGATCAACGAAATCGTCGACAGCAATCCGGTAAGGAACAGCATCGGTACCGAGATACCGTCAACACCCAGATAATACTGGATATTGAGCGACGGGATCCAGCTAAACGGACCTTCGACATAACACATCGCCGCCGATCCGGAGTGACCCCAGAAATAGTCCCAGGTAATCCAGAAGGAAAGTACCATAGGTATGAAGCTGATCCCGGTAGCTGTCCATTTTATAGCCCATTCATTTTGTTTGGGCAACAACATGACGGCCACCATCCCGATAACCGGGAGGAATATCAGCGAACTTAGAATTGGAAAATCCATAACTAAGATTTATCCTCCAAAATCAACACTACTCTTCTACTTTAATGCCTTCGTCGGTGTTACGACGTCCGACAAAGACTCGGCTCAAATAAGCCACTACAACAAGGGCCAGGATGAACAACAGGGCCAGAAGCGGCACGTTGTATTCGATAAAAGCCATCTCATACTTGAACATCCCGAGCACGACCACCGAGGCGGTTATGAACAGTACATAGAACTGTACACGACCAGTTTGCAACAGTCTTCCGACGCGGGCTCCGGAACGAACCAGCCAGCCGGCGCCGTTGACCGCACCGTCGATGATCCACTTGTCGATCCACATCTTTATATTCGATACGAGAATGCTGAACCAGGCCGCACCGTTGACGAGACCGTCGATGACACGAGCATCGAAAGTCCACATGTACCGGGCAAACACCAGGATCGGGTTCAACAGAATCACATCGTATATCTCATCGATATAAAACTTATTGAACGACAGCTTATACAGCAGTCCGAAACGCTCTGCCAGCTTGTCGGCGCTGATTGCCCTGCGGAAGTAGATCATATACGCCACGGCAATTCCGCTGAGCGCAACGACCGTAGAAACGATCATCAACAGGTAATCCGCATGCACATGGTACGGCTCATGGCCGCTATAGACATAAGCGGCGAAGCCGTGCTTGAGCCAGGGCATTCCCACCCAGCCTGCGAAAATCGCCAGGAAGCCCAGGAACACCAGCGGGTAGGTCATGTTGTTCGGCGATTCATGCGCATGATCGAATCTCTCCTGATCGCGCGGTTCGCCGAAGAAGGTCATGAACACCAGTCGGAACATGTAGAAAGCGGTCATGAACGCAATCAACAGGGTGCCGATGAAGAAAATCGTATGATGCGACGAAGCCGCCACGATTTCATCTTTGGACCAGAATCCGGACAACGGGAAAATACCGGAAATGGACAGCGCCGCGATAATGAACGTCCAGCCGGTCTTGCCCATCTTCTTGAGCAATCCGCCCATATCGTTGATGTCGTTGGTATGGACGGCATGAATGACCGAACCCGCACCAAGGAACAACAGAGCTTTGAAGAAAGCGTGGGTCATCAGGTGGAACGTTCCGGCGTAGAAACCGGGTGAATGATGACCGAGGGCGGTGTCATAACCGTACAATCCCAGGGCCATAATCATATATCCGAGCTGAGAGCAGGTCGAATAGGCCAGCACTCTCTTGATGTCGTTTTGCGTCAGAGCGATACAGGCAGCCATGAACGAGGTGATCAAACCGATCGTGGCTACGATCAGCGAGGCGGTAGCCGAGGTCACGAACAACGGCATGGCGCGTGCTACCAGGTAAACACCGGCGGCCACCATCGTTGCGGCGTGAATCAACGCCGACACCGGCGTCGGACCTTCCATCGCATCCGGCAGCCAGACATGCAGCGGGAACTGGGCCGACTTACCGACGGCACCGCAGAACACGCCAACCGCCATCAACGTCAGGATGCCGGCCGGAATGACTCCGGACGAAGCAATTTCGAAAACGCCGTTGTAGTTGAAAGTCCCGGCATAAGCCGCGATCAGCATCAAGCCGATCAGGAAACCTAAATCGCCGACACGTGTCGTCAGGAAGGCCTTCTTACAGGCATTGGCTGCGGAAACCTTTTCAAACCAGAAACCGATCAGTAAGTACGAAGTCAGACCGACCAGCTCCCAGAAGATGAAGATCATGAAAAAGTTATTCGCCAGCACCAGGCCGAGCATCGAGAACAGGAACAGCGACAGGTAGGCGAAAAAGCGCGAGAAGCGCGGATCGCCGTGCATGTAGCCGACCGAGTAAATCTCAACAGAAGCGCCGACCGTAGATACCACCACCAACATCACCGCCCCGAGCGGATCGACCAGAATGCCGATCTCCGGAATGAAATGCGGGAAGTCGATGAACCGGTAGAACCACTCGTACGGTTGACCGTGGTTCGCGATATTCTCGATTAACACCCAGATCGACATAACCCATGAGGTCAGGATCATGGCTATCGAGAAACCGGCCGAGACCTTCTCCTTCCAACGAAGGAAGAAGACGATCATGACAAACGACAGCAGCGGAAGTAAAGCGATTAAATATGCATGTTCGGTCATTTGCTCGATCCTACCACTTCATGATGCTGAGATTCTCAGTGCCGACACCGCGCCAGTTGCGGTAGATCAGCAACACGATCGCCAGCCCCACGACCGCTTCAGCGGCCGCGACGACAACCACGAATATCGCAAACAGTTGCCCGACGAAACCATCCGTGGCAACGTATCTGTTAAAGGTCACGAAATTAATGTTGGCCGCGTTAAACATCAGCTCCAGAGACATCAGAATTCCGATCACATTGCGTCGGGTGATAACTCCGAACATACCGATGGAAAACAGGATAGCGGCCAGAACCAGGTAATGAAACATTACGACCGCTCCTTTCTGGCCAGAACGATAGCCCCGATCAGCGCCGCCAGCAACAATACGGAAACTACTTCGAATGGCAGCATGAACTGGGTCATCAGGTATTTACCTATCATGGCGATATTATTTTCGGGCAACGCCTTCGAGGCATAATCCCAGACATCGGTGCGACCGAGCAGGAAAATTGTCCCGACGGCGAATCCGGCCGTCGCCACGAACGTTGTCAGAGCATTCTCGGAAGTCATTTTCACCCGACCTGAGGCCAGGTCGGTCGTAAGCATGACCGCGAAGATAATCAGGACCGCTACTGCTCCGACATAAATCAGCACCTGCGCCGCCGCCAGGAATTCCGCATCCAGCATTACATAAATGCCGGCCACTGAAAACAGCGTCATTATCAAAAACAGCGCACAGTGAAATATATTCCTCAGACTGACCACCAGCAGGGCCGAGATCGTAATCACCGCGGCCAGAAGCCAGAAGACGATCGAGGGTTCGGAACCGGTCATTGCTCGTCTCCTTTGTTGGTCTCATCTTTTTTCTCATCACTTGCTGCAGGAGCTTCGGGTTTGGCTCCTTCAACCGGCTTGGGCGCCTCTTCAGCTTTCGCTTCAGCCGGTTTTCCGGCATCAGGCTTCGGTGCGGGTTTCTCGGCTGCGGCCGACTTTTTCTTGCGAGTATCCTCATAGGGGACATTGCGGCCGTACTTCTGGAGCTTCTTCATATCCCAAACGGTATCATTGATATCCGTCGTGGAGAACTCATACATCGTAGCCATTTTAATCGCACAGAAATTGCAGGCCTCTTCGCACATGCCGCAATAGCAACACAGCGCCGTCTCCACCACGAAACTATCGAGAACTTTTCTCTTATTCTCATCGCGGTGAGATTTAATCCGGATCGCACCGGTCGGACATGTGCGCATACACAGCTCGCAAGCCGTGCAGTTCAATTCACCGGTCTCTTTATCCGAAAGCAGCACGACCACACCACGCGAGCGTTCCGGTATGTCGTCTCTTTTTTCTTCCGGATACTGCACCGTTACGGCATGTCTGCACAGATACGGCCCGGTTATAGTGAGGCCCAAGATGAGGTTCTTAATATCTTTTAAAACACCCATATCGTTACATCCTGCCTCTACCAGTACCATCCGGCATATTTGAACCAGCCGGCAATCACGAGATTAGCGAAAGTAACCGGCACCAGGAACTTCCAGGCGAACTTCATGAGTTGGTCGACCCGAAGACGCGGATAGGTCCAGCGGAACAACATGAGCAACAGAACCATAATGAGCGTCTTCAGCAGGAACCAGAACCAACTCGGCAGGAACGGACCGTTCCAGCCACCCAGGAACAAGGTCGTGGTAATGGCTGAAACCGTGAACATATTAATGAACTCGGCCAGGAAGAACATTGCGAACTTCATACCGGAGTACTCAACGTTATAACCGGCGACCAACTCCTGTTCTGCCTCGGGAATATCGAACGGCGTGCGGTTGGACTCGGCCGCTCCCGCCACCAGATAAGTGGCAAAAGCGATAGGTCCAAACGGCAATTGGAAGATGTGCCAGTTCCAAATCCAGCCGGCTTGCGACTTGACGATATCCTGCATCGAAAGCGATCCGACGAACAGGACAACCACCAGCACCGAAACCGCCATGGGAACTTCGTAGGAAACCACCTGCGCTGCCGAACGCATACCGCCGAGCAACGCGTATTTATTGTGAGAACCCCAACCGGCCATCAGCAAACTGATAATGGTCAGAGTTGTAACCGCCATAATATAAAGGATGCCCACGTTCAGGTCGGCCACGATCAGACCGTCGCCGAACGGAATAACAACGTAAGCTAAAAACGCAGCGGTGAAACAAAGCACCGGCGCCCAGAAGAAAATCCCCTTATCGCGAATAGCTACCTGGATATCTTCCTTCTGGAGCAGCTTCAGCGCATCCATAACCGTCTGATACCAACCATGCCAGCCGGTCCGCATCGGACCGTACCGCTGCTGCAAGTGACCGGCGATTTTACGCTCCCACCAGACCAGGAAAAGAGCGATAAGCGCCAACAAACAGAACACACCTGTAGCCAGCAGAGTGTATACGACTATTTCCATCCAGGGGGATTTGAGTCCGATATCCTGCAGGAGGCCATAACACCATTGAAAGAGCGGCAGAAGTTCGCCGACCGCTAAAATCGGAGTGTTCATCGATCCACCTCCGGCAGAATAACGTCAAGAGTGGCAAAAATCGCCACTAAATCGGCAATCATGCAGTTGGCCCCGAACGCAGGCAACACCTGCAGGTTATTGTAAGAGCTGCCGCGCAGTTTTACTCGAAGCGGTTTGGGACCACCGTTGGAAATCAAATGGCAGCCCATCTCACCGCGCGCGGATTCAATGCGATTATAGCATTCTCCCGGTGCAGGCTTGAATTTGGGTGACACCTTGGCTTTGAATTCTCCCTCAGGAAGGCCGTCCAGCGCCTGTCGGATGATCTTTATGGAAACCCTAATCTCATCCAGACGCTGCATATATCGGTCGAAACAATCACCGCTCTTCTGAGTCGGCACCTTCCAGTCTAATTTATGGTAGATCGAGTAGGGATCGTCACGACGAACATCATAGTCAACCCCCGAAGCCCTCAGAACCGGACCGGAGGCTCCATAAGCGATAGCCGTCTCAGCCGGAAGAATACCAATTCCCTTGGTGCGCGCCAGCCAGATCGGGTTCTCGTTCAGAAGGCCCTCGTATTCGACCAGCTTGGCTTCAATAGTATCGAGCGCCTTACGACATCTCTGTTCGAAACCCGGCAGAATATCCTTCGAAACTCCGCCGATCCTTATATAATTGTAGGTCAGCCGTTGACCGCAGGTCTCTTCAAACAAATCGATGATCAGCTCGCGTTCACGCAGACCGTACAGGAATGGCGTATAAGCCCCGATATCCATCGCCGTAACACCGTAAAACAGCAGGTGCGAGGCGATTCGGTTCAGCTCGACCATGATGACCCGCAGGTACTCGGCCCGTTCCGGCACTTCTACTCCACCCAGCTTTTCGGCTGCCATGGAGAACACCTGATTGGTTGCCATGGACGTGACATACTCGAAACGGTCCATCAACGGCAGACATTGCACGTAAGTACGGTTTTCGCACACCTTCTCGATGGCGCGATGCAGGTAACCGATAACCGGTTCGATTTTCAGTACCCGCTCGCCGTCCATAGTCAGGACCATGCGACAAACGCCGTGGGTCGAGGGGTGGTGCGGCCCCATGTTGACCTGGAATTCTTCAGTACGAAGTCCCTGCATGGTCACACCTCCGGCAGCCGCACGAAATCCGGCCCGTCCCAGTCCTTACGCATCGGATGTCCCTGGTCCCATTCATCAGGCAACAGGAAACGGGTTAAATTACCGTGGTTCTTGAAGTTAATACCGTACAACTCCCACGCTTCCCGCTCGTGCCAGTTGGCTCCGGCCCAGATCTTTTGAACCGACTCCACCTCGGCCCCTTCGTAAGGAAGGCTCAGTTTGACATCCATCCGGTGCTTGAGACCAATTGAGGCCAGCGAATAAGCTACCTCAAAATGCTCGCCGGTGTCGACGCCGCTGAGATTGCAAAGGAAATCGAATTTCAGGGAGTTATCATCGTGAAGCTTCTGCATCACCTCCAGCAGATCATCCGGTTTGATTTCGAACCAGGGATCGAATTTACCGGTCTCCACAGGAGTCAGCTTGCCCTCGAAATGAGAGCCGATATATGCGACAAGTTCCTCTTTGGTCATCTTACTTTTCGTGCCAATCGGGCAACTTTTGCGATTTAATCTTTTTTTGCAGGGTCAGACATCCCTCGAGCAATGACTCGGGACGGGGCGGACAGCCGGGGATGTATACATCAACCGGGACTATGTGATCGATACCCTTCTCGACGGCATAACTGTCATAATAGAACGGGCCGCCCTTGACGGTGCATCCGCCCATGGCAATGACATAACGCGGCTCGGCCATCTGATCATACAGGCGACGCAACCGCGGGGCCATCTTTTTGGTAATCGTACCGGCGGCGATGATCAGGTCGGCCTGACGCGGAGTCGGGCGGAAAATCATCCCTAGCCGGTCGAAATCAAAACGTGAGGCGCCCGTGCACATCAATTCGATAGCACAACAAGCAGTACCGAACAACAGATACCATACCGACGCCGCCTGGGCGTTTTTAAGAACGCACTCCAGACTGGTGGCTACCATACCACCACCGGGGAATTTCTCGAGGTAATAGGGCACTTTTTTGACTACGCCCATTCCAGTGCTCCTTTTTTCCAGGCGTAGAACAGCCCGAACATCAGGATCAATATAAACAGAACCATTTCAACCAGGGCGTACAAGCCCAGTTGTCCGAACGCCACCGCCCAGGGGAACAAGAATACCGCTTCCACATCGAAAATGACAAAGATCAGTCCGAAGATGTAGAATCGGTTGTGAAACTTGATCCACGAACTCCCGATTGGCAACTCCGCACACTCATAATTCAGATTCTTCTCTGGGTATGGGTGGTTCGGGCGAAGCAACCTATTGAGGAAGAACGTTATCAGGACGATCCCGGCGCCGACGATAATAAAGATCAGAACGGCCAAATACTCCGACATCTCACATAGCCTCTCGCTGTCAATTCAGCAGTTTGTGACTGAATTCACAATTCTTGGGATTGCAAGAAACCGCTTATTCGATCAATGTCAAGGGATTTTTTCCCTCGTATTGAGACCATTTTAACAGGTCCCTTTCTGCTCCCCATTTATGCCGTCAAAAACAGGTCGAATTACCATAATCTTGGTCCCGATTAACGACCTGTTTATGATGCCTTACGTCTCTTTCGGTTCCTGACTCGGTGTCAGGTCAGGTTGCTTGCAACCTGAAACGGAAAACCACCCCTCGATAGTTTCGACATGAGTCAACCGGAACGTCTTTCCCGCGAAAGAAAGTGTTGAAAAAGCCATACGCCCGGACATTCTGACAAACGCAACCGTAATACGAGCGACACAAGGCTGCCCGCTATGCGAGGTCAGGACTCTTTAACGCTTAGCGATGGGGCTTGTCTCCGCCGCCGCAGAGGTTTTTCAACGCCCCCATACATACACAGGGGCCATTCAATTTGGAGGGATTCTCAATTACGAAGGTAATCAGGTCAGGCCCTTGGGGCCCATCAGTTCGGTAAAGGCTCGGAGAAGATCCTGATCGTAAGCCTCACGAAGAGAAAAAAGAATTTTCAGGCAGGGATACGTGTCCATAGCCTTCTGGTAAACACGTTCGGAGGTCATGGCATCGAACGAATCGGCAATGGCCACAATCCGTGAGAAAATGTGCATATCCTCGATACCGATAGCGTTTGGATAACCGCTGAAATCACCCCGTTCGTGGTGCTGCAACACCGGATAGTACGAGGCTGAAGTCAGTTCATCGGTTTCGGTCAGTAGTTCCAGCCCCCACTTGGGATGCTGTTTCATGATCTCGAACTCGTAAGGAGTCAGGGCGGATTTTTTATTCAGGATCCGGTCGGAGATTTTCGATTTGCCGATATCGTGCAGCAACGCTCCGGTACCGAGTTCATGAAGGAATTTCTTGTCCTTCATACCGAGTTGTTGGGCAAGGGCAATGGCGAAGGTGCAAACGTTGACCGAGTGCGTGTAAGTGTAATAATCGAACGAAGTCAGGGTTAACAAACTCAGGAATGCCTCACGTCCCTGAAGGATAAAGCCTACGGTGTTGCTTACGAGTTCCTTGGAACGGCGGATATTCTCTCCATAAGTAGGATTAGCCAGGACATCCTTGATCAGATTGGTCGAGGTCTCATAGAGAATTCCGGCTTTTTTCTCTTCATTGATTTCCGGATCGGCCAGGACCTTGTCCAGGTTGCGCTCGATATAGTGCTGGTAGTTGGTTTTTTTGTCGCCGGGGATAAACAGCCGGTCGACTTTGTTTTCGAGTAATTTCTGGCGTGTTCTTTCGGTAAAAGGCAAATTAGCCGACCGATAAAGGACCATCCGGCGGTCGAGCTTTATATACAAATCGAAATCAAGAACCGAGTCGACCCGGATACAATCAAGGTAGATCGGCATATATTCGACTTTAGTCTGTGTATTTACAGTCGGTGTTTCCATACCAAATAAAACAGGCTCCACAGGGTAGTCCGTTTATACCATTATCGGCGAAAAAACGCTACCATTAACAAGCAAAACCCTCCGGGTGTGGCTCCGGAGGGTTTTGTGCGCAGGAGGGAAGTGTATGGACAGTGTAAAGCGTCAAGATCCGTAATTTTTAATCATACCCAGAACGGAATGCAGCGAACTGGTTATGTTGGTCAGTATCTTGGAATAACGCTTAAGCAGTTCCGAATACTGCCAGCGCATCTGGAAAGCTTTCTCCGGGAAATCGAACAGTTCCAGCAGCGTGACTTTATAGATCTCATCGATATAGCGGATGATGTAGTAAGGATACTCCGGGATATTGGGATCATCGACCTCTCCCCGGCTGATTCGGTCACGATAGACCTCAATCTTTTCAAGCATGACCGTACCGAAACACCACGGGGTCATAATCACCCCCAGATTGGCGCCGTCGGTGTAGAAACGCCGGATAGTCTTAAGAAGCAGATCGACAATGACGCCCCGGGCGCGATAATAAGCCAGTGTCTCGACAGACTTGGGATTGCAAATCTTGATCTTCTCATCCAGGGCTGTACGCTCTTCCGAGGCGCGATTATAAGTAGCCTCTAAAAACTGATAGAAATCTTCGAAATAGACTTTCGTATTCTCCGACAGAGACATGACAAAGAACCCGTTGTCGTCTTTGCGCACCCGCGGCTCCTGGGTGGTGGCCAGTCTCTCGTTTGAGAATCCTCTTTTGAACTTACCTTCTAACATCACTTCCTCCGTGCGTTGTTGTCTGCCCCCCTTTGAGCACAGGCCGTGCCGTTTTATCCCGAGAGCCGCAAGAACGCATGAAGCACCGGTTAACTTGTTGTGGGACTTATGCATTCGTAGTATGGGAAAACTCCCACAGGGGCTGCCAACAAACGAAAACAATAAGGCAGGCGATTGCGCAGGTCTGACGAATCGTTCACATGTCTGTAAGAGACTGCAACGATTTCCATGATCAGGCATGTTGGTCAAAAAGCGGTCAAAATCAACGCTCAGCCGTTATAGAAGTCGATTCTTCGAAAGAACATTTCGAGAGAGTCCGATAAATTTAATGTCTTTCGTTGACTGTTAATTTCAAACGTTCTGGAGGAACGAACAATGCGTGACCAGTTCAGGCGCAACGGCCGGCCACGTGAAAAGTGGGGTAAGAAATCGAACAAGTCGGAGCAACCATACCAGGACCCTCAGCAGAATCGATATAAACGGCTCAAGAAGAAATCAATGATCCGCGATTTGGAGGAGCATGAATCCTGGGAACTTCAGGAAGTCTGAACGCTCCCGTTGAACGATTGCCGACATTTCTGACGCCCGCACCGGTCGCGGGCGTTTTTCATTGGTGTCGACCGATAGTTTACTACTTGCGTTGATTGAGAATCGATCCGTTTTTAGGGGAGTCGGACCAGACTATAGTGACAGTTTCCGGTCCGGTTTGAAGTGGCTAACGATAACGACTCGGAGGCGATAAATGTTGAGAACAGCTTTGGTTGCTTTAGCAATACTACTTCTGGTGAGCGGCTTGGCGGCTCAGGACACCACTCTGACGGCACCGCCGGCGGACCTGCTCGATTCGATTCTGACGGTTGTCGGTTTTTCACGAAGTGATCTGGGCTATCGCCCGGCCGGATATTGGACTCGTTTTCCGCTCGACGTGCCGTACAAGCTGACCTCGTTCGAGGCGCTTTATGCCGAACCGCTCAAGCTGTACGACTACGCGGCGGTGATGGCCAACAACGTTGAGACCTATCTGGCACCTATCCCGGTCGATACAACCGGGGAGAATCTTTATCGTCTTGTTTACAGTCTCGGGGTCGATCGGAAATTAGGCGGATTCCGTTCGTATTCCGCCAACCTGGTATCGGCTCCGGACGGCAAAACCCCGTTAGCTTCGGCTGTAGATCGACTTTATTGGCTGGCTGACGAGCCGACCGATATTTCGAGCTTTGGAGAAAAATCAGGTTGGCCGCCGCATCGGATGGACAGCCTGGAGATTCTTCCGCTAATGCCGGACACTGTCCGCAGCATCCTGGCGAAAGTTGTGGCCAATCTGGCCGAGGCGATCCGCTGGCGCAATCGTGCTTTTCGCAACTGTGATCGAGACGCCATGCTGAAAGCGATGGCCCTGCGCGACCTGGCCGAAACCCAGGGGGACGGTCAAGTTTACCACCCGGAACTGGATGATATCGCGGCGACGATCGACTGGCCTTCGCTGCATTACGCAGCTCTTAAAACCGCCGCTGTGGCCGGATGGGCGGAGGTGGAATTAGGCCGTATCAACACCGCTTTACCGGAGAGAATGATTTATGCCCTGCCGACGCCGTACGGTCGGATAATTGTGGTAACCCCGGGACATCGCGGAGTTCTCCCGATAAATTGCGACAATACCCTGCTGGTGGTAGACTTTGGCCAGGACATTCATTATACCGGAGCGGTTGCAGCCAATCATAATCTGCTCAATCCGGTGTCGGTGTTGATTGATATGGGCGGTAACGATGTTTACGGGACCGAGAACGAACACAATGAGCCGATTGCCGGGGTCGGTTTACTCGGAGTCGGGCTGTTGCTGGACCATCAGGGTGACGATGAGTACCACGGCTCGGTTTTTGCCGAGGGAACCGGCCTGTTCGGAGTCGGCGTATTATATGACCGGCAGGGTGACGACCTCTACAAGGCCGAAGTGAGCGCTCAGGGTTGCGGTTATTTCGGGATCGGTCTTTGCCTGGACGGTCTCGGTAATGATTTGTATTACCTGTACGGCGACGGCCAGGGGATGGGAGGAATCGGCGGCGGGGTGGGTGTATTGGCCGATTACGACGGTAACGACAAGTTCAGCGCCGAGCCATTCTCCCGGATTTATGACCGCGGCGACTACCACAGTGAGGGACGTATCAACGCCAATAATGCCCAGGGAGCGGGAATGGGGCGGCGCGGCGATGGCTCCGACGGCCATGCCTGGGCCGGAGGTCTTGGAGCGATTATTGATATATACGGTGATGATGAATACTATTCCGGCAACTGGACGCTGGGGATCGGCTATTGGTTCGGCACCGGTATCGCAGTCGATCGCTACGGCGACGATAAATACAAGTCGTGTTATTTCACCCAGGGGTCCGGCGCTCATTTCTGCAACGGGATATTACTAGATGAATCGGGCAACGACCGGCACGAGCTGTTCGAAACAGCCGGAGCGGCGCTTGGTTTCGGCTGGGATTTTACCAACGCCTTTTTGATCGATAAGGGTGGAAACGATTTTTACCGCGCCGTTAAAATCTCGATGGGGCTGGCACAGATACGCAGTTGTGCGTTTCTGATCGACATCGGCGGCGATGATGAATACTGGCTCGGCGCCGGTACACCGGGTCTCGGTGAAGCCAGTTACCTCGACAACTACGATCACCCGGGTAAAAATACCCTCTATTATAGCTATGCCAAATCGTTCGGCGGTTTCATCGATGCCGGGGGCACGGACAAATACTATGAGTTCGAGGGGGACGAGCCACGCCTGCACCCGACGGCGAAAAATGGGGAGCTGTGGTTCCAGCCAGATCAGAGCGACTCGACATTCGGAGCCGACAACTACGGAGTGGGGCTGGATGCCTCCAGCGGCACCGTGCCGGAGTTTTTCAAATGGAAGTTGTAAATGAAAGATGATATTCTTACATATCGTGAGATGTGTGATCTGGAAGATGTCCAGACACTACAACGAGGGATGAACTTTCAGTTGAATCCGACGCATTCGGTTGTGCTTATGTCTCAACGATCAAATGCACCTTACTCGGACATGATCCTAGAAGATGGGATCACCATTGAGTATGAGGGTCATGATGTCCCGAAGTCGACTGAGGTGGTAGACCCAAAACGAGTCGATCAAGCCCTCATTACCAAAACAGGCAGCCTGACGCAGAATGGACTATTCGTGAAGGCTATTGAGGAGTACTGCAAGAAGAACCGATCAGCGGAGAAAATCCGTGTGTACGAGAAACTATTTTCAGGAGTGTGGTCATATCGTGGTCTCTTTGATTTGGTTGACTACTACCAGGTTCAATCAAATGAAAGGATGGTGTTCAGATTCCGCTTGCAGCTTACCGAGGATGAGGCAACCAATACGACTGATGGTCTCAGAAGGCGCACCCGGATTATACCCACACAGGTCAAGAAGGAGGTTTGGGAAAGGGACGGAGGTAAATGCGTTATATGTGGAGCTACCGATGAGTTGCATTTCGATCATGATATCCCATTCTCCAGAGGAGGGGCTAGCATTACAGCTGATAACGTCAGGATACTCTGTGCACGCCACAACCTCCAGAAGAGCGACAAGATTCAATAGAATTCGTACGAGATTGATACCTTACTGCTGGTATCAACCACCAAAATCGATATGAAAGTTGGGTGGACAAAGGAGTAGTTCAATGAAATACGGAGCACGCAATCAGCTTACGGCCAAGGTCGCCGGGATCAAGAAGGGCGATATCATGGGACAGGTCAAACTCGAGCTTCAGGGAGATGCTGTCATGAGTTCGGTTATGACAGTGGACTCGATCAAAGAGCTCGGTTTGAAAAAGGGTGAAACGGTCAAAGTCGTGGTGAAGGCGATCAACGTCCTGGTCGTGAAGGAATAGCCGTTCCCGGCGCACATCCATATCAATACCCGGGCATCGCGGGCGGTTTTATCCCGTTCGTAATACCGCTATACGATTAAGAGCGTCGGCCTCTTTAAACAAGCTCTTGGGTGTTGGGAACTAACGGATGCCGGCGTGTTTGAGAGCGCGGGCGAATTTGGACTCGGTCTGGCGAAGATAAGGAATACCCAGCGATTCGAATATCTTGCGCAGGGAGTCAACTACCGTTTCGAGCCGATTGGTGTCGGTCAGTTCCACTTCGAGTTCATAATCAACAGAGCCGTCCGAGAATTCGGTTTTGTCGATTTCGAGAATATAATTGTAATCGCCGATCTTGAACGATTTCCGCTGACGGACATTCTCGAACTTGACCAAAATCATCACATCCAGTTCACCGACCTTCTCTTTGAGGTATTGGACCGGGATGACGTTCATCGCCATAACATCGCGTTGCAGTGCCAGGATATCCAGCACCTCCCCGCGGCTGATCTCAGCCTCTATTTCCTGACGAATGAAGGCATCCCCCTCCTCGACCGCAATGCTCTTGATCGTTACCAGTCCACGATCGTTTTCGGCTCGCGCCCTTAGCGCCCAGCCGGATTTGGCTAGTTGGCGATCCTCGGTATCGAAGAAGGCGTTTAACTGCCGTTCTTCTTTATCGATCTGCCCCAGGAAACCAAGCAACTTCAGGTAGTTGGTAAAAGCTCCCAAATCGAGCTTGATTTCTATCTCTTTGTTCATGCGGTTATCTGATCCCATATCTGTTGTACATTATAACGAATTGATCACCGAGGAATCAAAGATTTATTTCCAAAAAAAGCAGCGGCCAATAAAGAAGGGCGGAATCCGTCAGGAATTCCGCCCTTGTCAACTCAACTCATTAGTTTACACTGAGTATTTCTCCGTAATCTCCACATTCTGATCGGCGTCATACACTTTATAGATATGTTCGGGGATCGTCGTGTCGCGGAGGAGGTTAATCTTGAACCGGTGGACTTTGCAGAGTCGAGCGAGACGACCGGTACCGTTGTCGGCCAGTTCTTCGGACAAGCCGGGACTGACTACCAGATGAAAACTGCGATACTTGTTGTCAGCCTTGGCTCGCATGAACCAGCGTTCGATCTTGGTTGCGGTTGTGTCCTTGGACGGGATACGGCCGAGGCCGTTGCAATGCGGACAGGGTTCGCTCAAAGTCTGCATGTGAGAGGGACGAATCCGCTCGCGGGTCATTTCCATGATACCGAATTCGGTCACGGGATTAATGGCTCGCTTGGCGCGGTCGCGCTCGAAACAACGGCAGAACTCTTCGTAGAGCTTACGGCGGTTTTCACGGCTGTACATATCGATAAAGTCCACGATAATAAGACCGCCGATATCGCGTAATCTAATCTGCCGAGCCGCCTCACGAGCGGCCAGAATGTTGGTCTCGAAGATCGTTTTCTCCTGATCGCGTTTGCCGACGAACCGACCGGTGTTGACGTCGATCGTCACCATCGCTTCGGTTTGGTCGATGATCAGGTAAGCGCCCTTCTTGATCCAGACCTTCCTTTCGAGCATTTTCTCGATTTCCGGTTCCAGATTGTACATGTCGAAAAGCGGCAGGGGGCCCTTATGAAGCTCGACCCTCTTGCGCAGGGCCGGCGCCACATGGCGGGCGAAGCTGATGATCTTCTTGTAATCGGCTCGGTTGTCAACGATCAGGCGATCGACATCTGCCGTGAAGACATCGCGAATGCGGCTGACCGTCACTTCGGCCTCCTTATGAATGAGGACCGGAGCCGGGGAACTCTCGGCTTTTCGGATCAACTTGCTCCAAAGGCGCATAAGACGTTTGATATCACCTTTGAATTCAGCTTCCGACTTACCCTCTCCCTCGGTTCGGATAATGAGCCCGAATCCTTCGGGACGAAGCGGTTCCAGGATTTTACGCAGACGCTTCTTTTCACCCCAATGGGCAATTCGTTTCGACACGCGAATATGGTCATCATCCGGCACCAGCACGAGAAATCGGCCGGGGATGGAGACTTCGGTTGCCACCCTGGGACCTTTGGTGCTGATCGGTTCTTTGATGACCTGAACCAGGATTTCCTGGTTCTTTTTGAGAACGGTTTCGATTCCGGCGCGGCGTTTCTTGCGGATGATGTCGGCGGGGGATTCTTCCTCCATTTCTTCCGAGTCACCATGGCGGGCATACACCTTGCCGACATCCGAAGAGTGCAGATAAGCTGCTTTCTCCATGCCGATGTCCACAAACGCTGCCTGCATACCCGGCAGAACGGTTTTAATGACGCCTTTATATATATCACCGGCGATGCGATCGGTGTTATGGCGGTCGACCTCGAGTTCTACCAGCTTGCCGTCCTCAAGAATAGCCACGCGGGTTTCATATTCTGTTGAGTTGATGAGGATTTCTTTTTTCAACTGACTTTCTCACCTCCTTTCATGACCTCACCAAAACGCTCTCCCGCTTCCGGCCGCATTCCGTTCAAGAAAGAACGTCCGTCCATCGGTTTCTTCCCCTCGGGCACCAACTCCTCAATTTCGACTGCCGTATCGGCGCACTTGATCAGAAGACGCTTACGATCGGCGAGAACCGTCCCCGGCGCGGCTTGTAAATCGACCGATTCGGTCACCGGCCGGCAACGGTATATTTTTACCTTCTTACCTCGGAAAAAGGAGTAGGCGCCCGGTCGGGTGGACAGCCCGCGCACGAAATCTTTGATCCGTTCGGCCGGAAATCCAAAATCAATCAGTCCGTCGAATGGGGTAAGTTTCGGCGCCGGCGAAGCCAGAGCGTTATCCTGCCCGGTCGGATTAAAATCCGACCGCTCGATTCGATCGAGCGTATCAAGCAGGAATTGGCCCGAAAGGTCCGAAAGCCGGGCATAGAGCGTATCGTAATTTTCGTTCGGATCGATATCCGTTTTTGTCTGAAGAATGATACTGCCGGTATCCACATCGGTGTTGAGGAAGAAACTGGTCAGGCCGGTTTCTTTTTCACCGTTGATTAATGCCCAATTAATCGGAGCCGCACCCCGATATTTAGGCAAAAGTGAGGCGTGGATATTAATGGAGCCATAACGCGGAAGACGAAACAGGCTCTCCGGCAGAATGCGAAAAGCTATCACCACGAACAGGTCCGTATTGAATTCGGCCAGTTGCTGGTGGAGTTTCTTGCTTTTAAGCGATTGAGGAGTCAGGACCGGCAAATCAAGATCATTGGCAAGACAACAGACATCAGTGGGACACTCATCACCTCGTCGCCCGCGTCTTTTAGACATGCCCGTTACCACCGCTTGCACTTCGTGCCGGCTGTTTTGGAGGGTTGCCAGCGGTTTGCACGCAAACGCAGGCGTACCCATGTAGATGATCTTCATGCGATGCCGGTCAGGCCGGGGCGCGGATATGATGCGGCTATATTGCTATAGACCGGGAAGAATCCGAAAAAGGCTCTTTACGATGCTGTCTTTATTTTACGAAGGCGGCCTTTGAGCAGGGTCCGGGTTAACGGTGACATGTGATCGATAAACAGCACACCCTGAAGATGGTCATACTCATGTAAAACCGCTCGTGCAGCCAATCCTGTGGCTTCGAGTTCGAATTCGTTTCCGTCCAGGTCGGTCGCTCTGACCTTTACTTTTCCGGGACGTGTGAGTCTCTGATAAATCCCGGGGAAGGACAAACAGCCTTCCTCCATTTCTTGCTCTCCCTCGGTTGCAATAATCTCGGGATTTATGAATACTCTCAGGGTTTCGGTAATGTCTACCGCCGACAAATCAACAATGAAAAGGCGTTTGAGAACGCCTATCTGGACCGCTGAAAGGCCCAGACCCTTTGCTTTTTTCAGAGTGTCCGACATATTGGACACTAAATCTTTGATTTCCTGGTCGATCTTTTCAATCGGCTCGGAAACTTCCCTTAAAACGGGTTCGCCGTAAGTTACAATCCGGCGCTCAGCCACGGCTGCTCCTAATTCAAGCTTCGACCCGACCGGCAATCGAGGATTTGAGGAACTCCATTTTAATTTCGCCAACCTTGAGGACGATGATCTTACGGTCGTCATCGATGGCGAATATGGTTCCGAACATCCCGCCGGAGGTCACTACTCTATCACCTTTTTTCAGCTCATTTAAAAGCTGTTCATGTTCCTTTTGTTTTTTTCGCTGCGGACGGATCATCAGCAGATACATCAGGACGAAAATCAGGCCGAACCAAATCAGGGTGATCATGCCACCACCGCCGCCGTCCTGTCCGCCAGCCATTAATATTGGCCAGTTGCTAATCAAAACTTCTCCTTATCATTATCGGTCAACTGCTCAATATCTGAACAGGCTAATATCTGGCCGACAAAGGTATAAGTCAACCGTTTGTTTGCCAAGCAATTGATTATAGAAATTAAACCGGACTATTTGGGCCCCGGTTCCCGGAAGACACAAAGCCGTCAGACAAAGACGCCTGACGGCGCAAAAACACTCAGCCCACGGACTCCTTGTCTTCCCGACGAATCCGTAGCGGCGGGGCGGAACCGTCCTTGCCCTCACCCATATACAAGGTAATGTTCGGGAAGGGAATCTCGATATTCCGCTCGTCAAACGCCGCCTTAAGCAACCGGTTGTAGGCACGCCTGATTTTCCATTGCTTGATCGGGAGGGTTTTGATACGCGCTTTAATAACCAGCGCTGAATCGCCGAACTGGTCCAAACCAAGAATTTCAATATCTTCCAGGATATAGTCTTTGTAGTTGGGATCTTGCCGCAGCTTTCCGCCGATCTCGGCCATCACTTCGATCACCTCGTCGATATCCTCGCGGTAAGCCACACCGATTTCCAGCAGGCAATAACTGAATTCCTTGGTCATATTGGTTACGACGGTGATGTTGGAGTTCGGGATATAGTGCACGTTGCCGTCAAGACCGCGAATTACCACCTGGCGGAGGTTGACTCTTTCCACGATCCCGCTCTTATCGGCTATCTCGACCACGTCACCCACGCGAATCTCATCATCCAGAAGAATGAAGAAACCATTGGCGACATCCTGAACAATGTGTTGGGCTCCGAAGCCGATCGCGATACCGGCGACGCCGGCGGCGGCCAGGAGCGGCCCGATTTCTATTCCGAGTTGCTGAAGGATCAACATAACCGCCACTGACAAAACAGCCAGACGCATCACCGTGCGGAACATGGAACCGAGCGTTTCAGCCCGTTTCAGATGTTCGTTATCATCGCGGACACGTTTGTATATTGCGGTTAACCGATTGGCTATGACACTCACGATCAGCAGGGCCAGGAATGTGAGAAGCAGTATTACTCCCAGTTTGATACCCTGCGTTGTGAGCCAATGGATTACGTCTTCCCAGGCGATGTGCACTTCTTCAATTGGATTCAAGAGAGTCCTTTCCGCAGTCTATCGTCTAGAACCATTTCTTGCGGCGGAAATAGAGCACCATTCCGCCGCCTATCACAAAGACCAGTCCCCAGAACAACAGATAACCGTAAGGGAGACGGAGTTCGGGCATATTGAAGGGGCTGATATCAGGGTCAAAATTCATGCCGTATACTCCGGACAGGAAACCCAGGGGAATGAAGATCGTAGCAATCACGGTAAGGACCTTCATAACCTCATTCATCCGGTTGGAAATGCTGGTCATATACAGGTCGAGCAATCCCGAAACCATGTCCCGGAAGGTTTCGACATTGTCGATCACCTGCACGACATGCTCGTACAAATCGCGCCAATAGGGTCGGAATTGGTCGTCAATATGGCTCGATTCGGTCCGCTCGACAAACCCGATAACTTCGCGCAACGGCCAGGTGGCTCGGCGCATGAGAAGCAACTCACGTTTCAGATCGTGTAACTGCCCCAGGTGTTCCTGCTCGGCGCTGTTGATCAACTCCTCTTCGAGTCCCTCAATATGCTCGCCGATCGTTTCCAGGATAACGAAATACTGGTCGACAATAGCATCGATCAGGCTGTAAGCCAGATAGTCGGCATGCATCATACGCGTGCGCGGCACCGTACGAGCCAGACGTTCCCTGACCGGCTGGAAAACATCACCGGCTACCTCCTGAAAACTGATCACCAGCCTTTCGGAAAAGATGAAACTGACCTGTTCGGACCTGATCCGATTCGTTTTCGCGTCGAAGTAAAGCATCTTCAGTATGAAGAAAATCCCTCTACTCAGTTCTTCCGACTTGGGGCGCTGACCGGTGTTCGCGATATCCTCCAGCGCCAGCGGCGGGATGTCAAACTGCTTTCCGATCTTCTGAATAACATCCGTATCATGTACACCGGTGACATTAATCCAGGTGGTGTTGGAGGAATCTCGATAGGGAAGACAGTCCTCGACTGATACGTCGTGGATCTCCGTCAATTTATCTTCGGAGTAATCGATTACATCGATTCTGGCCGGTCCCGGTCGATCTACGCCGATGTAGACAACACTTCCCGGTCCCAGACCGACCTTCTTGGATATTTTCTTCATGTATCTGGTCATTATCTGCTCCCTTTGGAGGCTCCTGTTACCCGCCTGATGATTGTGTTCACCGTTGGTCAGGACAAGTTTTTACTCATCGATTGAATCAAGGCTGACGGATCCGTGAAAGAATGTCCGGCAATGTGAAACTGCGCTTCGACCGGGCCTTGTGCATTGACAGAAATCGGATTTATCCGTAATTTGGGACTGAGTGTCTTTGTTGCCAAACAAGGGAGAAATGAGTGGTCAAATCGTCAAGATGGTTTTTATCAACCGTTTGCCTCATAATTGTGCTGTTGATTTCATGCTCGGGGGATGAGACTTTTCTCGGTACTTCGGATTCCGCCGAGGGAAGAGCCTACCAGGCAATTATCGATAACATAACAACTCTCAACGAAGCGGCCTCAGCCACTCATCCATACCTGGTTAGCCAAAAAGACAGCAGTTGGTTTGATCCCAACAACTATTTCTCAGTTTTGACCCATTTGCACCCGGAAGGCAGCACGATCCTGGACTATGTCTACTACTACGACGGTGATGGGCGCCCCTTTATGTACAGCCGCCCGGATTCGGTCGAACCGATCGGTTCTTACGATGAATACGTGCTCTATGTAACCAGCGCCCCGGAAAACAGTCCCTATTGCTATTATCTTGATCGCGTTGAAGCGGAAGACTGCGACGCCGGCTACTTTGAGGCGGTGTTGCTCCGGCTGCTCGGCGGGCAATTTTATCTGGCATGGCATAATTTGTATAACGACACGCGGGTGGTTTGCAGCCGCGCTGCCCTCGAAGCGATTGTTGATAAGTACGATTTTGGCTCTTATGAACGCCAGGCGCTTGAAATTGAGCCCCATGTCGGATTCCGTTACGATGCCGACTATGCCTATGTCAGCCTGGTGACTTTCACCAAGTGGGGTGGATTGTATCGCCGGGAATATCGCGTTTCTCGAACGCTACCCCTGGAAGTTAGTCAATTCAATTCGATCTGTCTGGCCCATTATGATTGCGGCTATGTTTATTAAGACCACCATCGGCCTGAGATATCCCCAATATCCTATATTGTAACAAAACGGACACCGGGATCGAAAAGGATGTCGGCGGTTGAATTCCTCTGGGAACGTTATTGTTGCCGAGGGACGGATTAAAGAGCTGTGCCCTTTGCCATTCCAGAAAAACACGACCACAATGCGGGCGACACAAGGCCGCCCGCTACACGAGGTTAGAACCACTGAACGCGTAGCGGCGGGGATTTGTCTCCGCCGCAGAAGGTTTTTTCAACAGCCCCATTGGCCGGAACCTCAGAATTTTATAGTCTCCGGAAATCCTGTTCATGGTTCACTTCACATACCACTTGCTGTTGGCCCACCCCTTGGTTTAATTCATCGTGACATAAGGAGGACGAGATGAAAGAAGTGATAAAAACCCAGAACGCTCCGGCAGCAATCGGACCGTATTCACAGGCCATCCGAGCTTCCGGGGAAACGATGCTGTTTTGTTCGGGTCAGATTGCACTCGACCCGGTCGGAGGAAATCTGGTCGGCACTAACGCGGCACAACAAGCACGACAGGTTTTGAACAATCTCAAGGCAGTGATTGAAGCTGCCTCCGGCAATCTATCGCAAGTAGTCAAGACGACCATATATCTCAGCGATATCAACGATTTCAGCGCGGTAAACGAGGTCTACGCCGAGTTTTTCGATAACCGTCCCCCGGCCCGCGCCGCCGTAGCCGCAGCCGCTCTTCCCAAGGGCGCCAAAGTCATGATCGAGGCCATTGCCGTTCTCGGTTGAGAACAAACAATAATCACAAACATCTGACGGTGCCATAACGAAGCCGCCGATCTTACGACCGGCGGCTTCACCATAAGAGCACTGTTGCTAATGGCATTGAGCGGTTAATACCACTCAAGTTCTTTCAGAGCCGGAATATCTTCGAACATTTCGTAATTTATCTCTTCGAAAAGATCCGCCATATCCTCGAGATATTCGGCTTTCTGCTCCAGCCGCTCCGCCTTGGTTTCGATCTTATCCGCGGCCAGTTCCATGTCGCGCTCGAAATCATCATCGTCGTACGAGGTGAAAAGCATCTTAAAAAGCCCGCCGATAGCCTGAAGCCCCAATTTGGCTCCATGGATGCCTATTTTGGCTCCTTCCCAGCCGATCTCCTTGGCATAATCGCGTAACTCGAAGATGAGCGTGTAATAATCATCTACCAGTTTTTGCTGGTCGGCGTTCAGTTCGACCTTGACCTCGTTGACATACAGCTCGTGTTTCTCATTGATCAGGATCTCGTCATCGAAATAAAGCTCGTGCGTCAGATAGATATCTTCATCATCGATCTCTATCTGGACTTCGCCCATTCGGCATTTGTTGAGGCTGGTTATACTGATCTCGTGATCGCTGTCGTTATCGAAATAAACACGTGGAGACGCCAGAGCGTATGAGCATGTCAGGCTCAAAGCCAGCATCACGAGCAGTATTGTGATCTTTTTCATACCATTTCCCTTTGCGCAGAAATCAAACCTCATCTTATAGGCTTCCATACGAATTCACTCCCCTCAGGTTTCGGTTGTGACTAAAAAATGATGGGGCATCCCTGCGTCCCGGATCCTGTTGATCAATGGAACTTGTTAACGCAGGGCCACTTGCCGTGTGATAAGCGTATGGGGAATGCCGTCCGGCAACGATTCGGATCCGATAAAATAACTCCGATTAAAAAGCCCCTCTGCCGTGTGAAGTTCGAATGGACCGATACACAGCCGAGGGGCTAAGCAATTACACCGCTAAATCGATGCTCAATCTATAAAGATTCGAGACCTACTTTTTCTTGACCGGGTCTTCGAGTTTCTCTTCGATATGGGCCAGTTTGCGGGCTATTTCGACCTTCTTTTCCAGATCCGCCGCGAGCCTTATGACAATTTTAGCTCCGTCGGGTGAACCACCGCCGTGCATACAGCCGGGGACACCGCCGCCGATCGTGCTCCACTCCACCAGGCGTGCCGCCCGGGTGCGAGTCTCAGCCGAAGCCTTGGCTTTCATGTACTTCTTGATCAGATGGCCGTATTTAGCCGACTCGAAATCAACTGCTGAGGGTATGCAACCGGTTTCGGCAATTCCGCCGGAAATGTCCTGGGCCAGTACCGAAGTTTGATACGGCAGAGTTGCAACGTGTACTTTGTTGACGTTGGCCAGTAGCGGATCGCATTGCCAGGCGCCGGAAGGATGTTTCTTGCCACAAGCGGCGGCGGCAATACCCATCCCGAAAGTCGTCTCGTTATTGATGTGCATCTGGATCAATTTATCGTTGAATACTTTCGAGGAAAGACCGTTCGCCCGGGCCACGAGAACCGCCGCACCGATTTTGACATCTCCCTGCCCCGCGACACAGCCGCCAATAGCCGAACGATACGGCATGATGAAACTCTGCACCGCTTTGAGACAGTATTTGAATTCGCCACAAAGAAATACCCGCTCGTTGGGAATGAAAACATCTTCAAACAACAGGAAGGCCTGCGTGATACCACCCTCACTGACCGGATTGTCGAAGCCATCTTCCTCGTCGCGACGGTCGGAGGGATGTCTGGTCTCAACGATCGTGAGCCCTTCGATGTCACGCGGAATGACAAACGAAACGGCGTAATCCTTGTCGTCTTCGCGATAGCCGGAACCGGGCAGGATGAAAACCTCATTGGCTGCCGCCACCCCGCAGATCATGATCTTGGCTCCTCGCACGACAATACCGTTGTCCCGTTTCTCCACGATGCGAAGAAACATATCGGGATCTTCCTGTTGCGAGGGGGCCTGAGTCCGATCACCCTTGGGATCGGTCAAAGCACCGGAGACGGTAATGTCGCGGCTCTGAGCATCCTTGAGCCAGGCCAGAAAACGCTGATGGTAATCGGTGCCGAGGTCATGATCCATCTCCCAGGTGGTAATGAACATGGCGTTCAAAGCCGTCCATCCGGCACATCGGCCGCCGGTGCAAGTACCGGTCAGGTTGAACATGAGCCGTTTCATTATAGAGTTGGCATACATGTCCTCCGGCTCGCGGATGATCGAGAGATATCGGCTTATCGGCTCCCCGGTAAGATGCGAAACGGTCGTCATCTTATCCTTCAACTCCGGATCGGCCGCGGCTTTGAATGCCCAGCCGTGCCCTTCCACCGTCCGTTTGGTAGCCGGGTGGGTGGTGACATCATCAATCAACTGATCGAACTTGTAGATGTTGGGGCGCATGGCGCGCAGCGACTGCAAGTATTCCTCATAGGTCCTGATAGCCATAATGTTGCTCCTTGTTCCTCAATGCGTTGATATCGCCAACAATATATGTCATGCGGTGATCGGGTGGCAAGAAAAAGGGCCGGTTAAAACCGGCCCTTTATATTCAGCTTGTTGCGATTTCAGATCAGGAGATTAGGGTAATACCAGGTTGAAATCACTAGTGAAGCCGCGGGCTGAGCTGCCGCCGATGTTGATTGCGGCATGATCGTTCAAAATGCCGATACGCATTTTGACCTTATCCATAGCGGTCATGTTGATGTCATCGACCGAACCGATAGTGTTACTTCCCGCCATATCACATTTAAGAACCAAGGTGTAGGTATCGTTGCTATAACTGTAATTGGCCGTAATATCCCAGCGGCTTTCGGGATGTGCGGCAAACCAGACGTTGCGCGTGGAATCCAGATAGAAACCCGGAACCATGTCGCCGACTTCCCATCCCGTTGAACTGGTTGCCGTACTCGAAGAGATAATATCTTCCTTGTACATGACAAGACCGTCAAAAGCAGCCAAATCCTTGTGAACATACGGCGGCCGGGTCTGGTCAAGCAGGATATTCTCATAAGCCACTTTCTGCTGGCCCGAATCGGATACCAAATCAGCGCCGTCCCAGGTCATACCTTCGGCCAAATGAACCGGAGCGGTAGTAAGCGACCGCCAGTTCCAGACATCCCAGAAAGTGCTGTTATCAAACATAACCAGGACTTGATCTTCCCCGCTGGTTTCCGGGTTACGGGAGAACAAAAATTCCGGGGGAAGGTCAACCAGAGACCAGTTGCCGCGAGTCTGATTCAGACTGTCGTCGGTCCAGATCAACCGTAAATAAAGATCCCCCTCGGAGGTAATCGCCTGCAACGAGAGAGAATCGGTCAGGGTGGCCAAAGCCGTCGGCGGAGCGGTTCGGTAGTCAACATCAAGTTTCGTAGCCGTTGCCATGCCCCACTGCGAATCGTTAACATTATTCATGTCGGGCGGAGTGGTAACCTCCACAGCCGTTACTTCAACTAAAGTCGGTTCGTTTCCGTTGCCGTCGTCGTCGTCGTCACTGCCGCAACCGACCCAGGTAAGACAGGTGAGCAGCAGCGCTACTCCGAGTAACTTCCTCATAAGCTTTCCTCCAAAATCAACCACAGGATATGTACAGTACAAGATAGCCCAACCATAACAGCTTGCAAAGCACTTATTTACTGTATCCGTTTGACGGCAATCATGGTCAGATCATCGAACACATGACTGCTCGCCGCCCAGGCCTTGACGGCATTGTAAACTGCGCCGAGTATCTCCCGCGAGGATCGATCCCGGTTGCTTCGCACCACTTCAATCAATCGATCGAGACCAAACTCCTCGCCTTTATCGTTAAACACTTCGGATACACCGTCGGTATAAAAAAGTAATACTTCTCCGGCATGAATGTATAACGGCCGTTCCTCGTATTCGGCTTCGGCCGTGACTCCCATCACCGGTCCCCCTTCGCGCAGATACTCCACGGAGCCGTCGACTCGGAGTAAAATCGGCAGATTATGACCGCAGTTGGCGAAAGTCAGTACATGGTTCTTGGCGTCGAGCACACCGTAGACCGCCGTCACGAACCGGCCCGGTTGCAGCGATTCGGTTAAAAGGCGATTGACCTTCCGGCAAATAGTCCGGATCGAATAATTATTACGAATCTCGGCGATCAGCGAGGCTCTAAACGAAGCCATAATCAAAGCTGCCGGAATGCCTTTTCCGGCGACATCGGCAATGGCAATGCCGTATTGAGATTCGACGATTCGAATAAAGTCGTAATAATCTCCACCGACCTGGAACGACGGGATATTCTGCCCCGCGATATCGTAACCTGCTATCGACGGCGTACCATCGGGCAGGAATGTCTGCTGTATTTCACGGGCGATGTTAAGCTGCTCTTCGAGCTTCTTGGCTGAGATTATTTCTTCGTGGAGACGGGCGCGTTCGATCGAAATGGCCGCGTGATTGGCAAAAGCGCTCAGCAACGACCGATCCGAACCCTGGAAAGCGTGCATTTCATTGCTTTCGAGGTTAATCACACCTATCACCAGATCATCGAGGATGATCGGCACGGCCATTTCACTGCGCGTTTCCGGGCGAGCCGTAACATAGCGATCATCGGCCGTGACATCCGGGACGTTGATCGTTTCGCCCGATTTGGCGACATATCCAACCAGCCCCTGGCCGACTTTCAGGCGTACCTTGGCGTCAAGCGCCGGATCATAGCCAACCGTATAAAGTGATTGAATATCACCTTTTTCGGAATTGATCAGATAGACACCGCCGGCGTCATAAGAAACGGCCTCCTTGAGTGAGCTAAGGATTTCCTGGAGGACCTCATCCAGACGAAGCGGACTGGAGAGTTTGATGCCGATATCGTTCAGGAGCCGCTTTTCCAGAGCTTCACGTCGGGCCAGACGATACAAATGGGCATTGTCGAGAGCTACGGCAATCTGGTTGGCCAACCCGATCAACACATCGAGATCGGCATCATCGAATCCCCCGTCACTCTTGTTAATCGCCTCGATAACACCGATCATCTGTCCTTTGCCGATCAACGGCACCGACATAACCTGACGAAGTTCGATCTCACCCAGACGACCCAATTCATGGTCAACACGTTCATCCCGGGCCGCTTCGTTGATTATAACAGGCTCGCGGTAGTGAGTCATCCAACCCAGCAATCCGGAACCGAACTCGCGTCGGAACACCCGGATCTTACAATCGACGCAGTGCATGAGACGGACCTTCATATCGGTCCGGTCATGATCGACCCGGAATAACAGCGCCGCTTCACAATCCGCGGCTGCAATTACGAGCCGAAGCACCCGTTCAACGAGTTCCTCATATTCCAGGGTGGAGTTGAATGTCCGGGCCGCTTCCAGAAGCAGCTTTTCGACACGAGTCTGGTGATGGTGCGATGTCTCTGACATAACGGCCCCAAGGTAACCCAAAGGCGAACATTGTCAAACAGTTATATCGGTTTCTACAAGCCTAGTTTTTGACCTTACAGAGAACCGATTCAAACGGATTAAAAATGAGTTCGACAGGTTTTACCGGCAATCCGGGGATTTCGAACTCCTGTTGCAGCTTGTCAATCATTACACGAGTGTAAACCTTTCGGTTCTCACCCAGTCTGATTTCAACCGGCATGAACATTTTAAAACCTTCGGGAACTCCCTCCACCTTCACGCGGCACTTAACCCGATAGCGACCATCTTCATCCTGAACCGGATCGTAATCGAACTTGTAGGTCGGCAGCTCCGTCCCAAAAACCCATTGCTGGAAAAACCAGTCCATGTCGATGCCGGTGTACTTCTCGGTGAGAGCCTGAAAATCGGCCGTGGTGGCATATTTACCGCGCCAGTCGCGATACCATTCCTGCATCATGCGCAGAAACAAGTCTTCCTTCATCGTGTCCAGATTCAGGAGCATGTTGCGCAACATGTGAAGCACCAGTGCGCCTTTTTTGTAGACCACCAGACTGTAGTCGTCTTCGGTTTTGCTGCTCGAGGTACGATATCCCAGGATAATCGGTCCCGACTCCGCGCCCTTGATAAACAGGTACTTGCGGACATCGAATATCCGGTCGCGGTACTCACGAAGTTTATCGGTGAATTTCTCCTGACCGTAAGCGGCCTGGTAGTACATCAGTGAGCTGTAGGTAGCGAATCCCTCCGAGAGCCATTGGTCATGATACGAAGAATAATCGACACCTACCCCCCACCATTGATGCGCTACTTCGTGGCTGCGGAGAATTCGTTCCGCTCCCCAGGTGTCGGTCTCCCAGAACTCATGGCCGAGATGAATGAAGCCGGGAAACGCCTCGCCGTGATAGGCGAATATCTCACTGACCGTCGTCTTGGGATAAGCGTATTCGCCAAACAGCCGCTCGAACAGACGGAGAGAACCCTCGATATCTTCAGCCACGTATTTCTGTCGATTGCGATTAAGATGAACATCCTTGTGATAATAAATATCAATCGGGCCGGTCTCCTCATCGCCGAACTCGAACCTGGTCATATTGCCGATGGTGAAAGTGACATTGTCGGCCGGTTCTATCGTTTGCCAGCGAGTCATCAGGGTATCATCGACCGTTTCCGACATGGTGTTCCTGCCGGTAGCCACAAAGGCGAAATCCTTGGGCGTATAGAAGGTCATATCGAAATCGACATGAGGTTGCGCCGATGTGCGCGGGTACCAGTCGGCCCCGGCGCTGACGATGAACTCACCGTTAAAGCGTTCGGCAATCTTGCCCTGATAGAAAAACTTGAATACGACTTTTTCATCCGGCTGATATACTCGGTTCAAAAAGAGATAGAGCGGCGAAGAACGGTTGTCACGCTTTGTCCAGCGCAGAAATGCCACCGGTGTTTCGGTTTCGTCAAGGATACTGTCAACGGTCAGCTCCGGATGCAGAGTCAGCGGGGTTAGTTGTGTCGGGTCATGAAATCCGACCGTCATTTCCGCCTTGCCACAATAGTTCCCGGAGCGATCTATCGAACCGCTCGTGCGATACTTAATCGGACGGAGACGTGATTTGGCATGACCGCCTATATGGGGATATTCCGCAACGTCATACTGGGAATAACTGCTTATCAGTTCCATGTATCTGACCCCGGGTTCCCAGAGTTCCCGCGACAAACTGACTTCTTCGGACCAGTCCGGATCGAACCAATAACGAACGGGGGGATATTTTTCGGGTTCGACATCGACCATGAGATAGGGTCGTTCCGCCGGACGCATCAGACCGGTCAGCACCAGAAACAGGTGCCCGTAGTTCTCGCGTTTGGTAATTTCGTCGATCTTCCCGTCCATCCAGCGCAGTTCTTTTCCTCCGAACGGCTTAGCTCCGGGTGTTCCCCAGGCAGTCAGACTGTCATAGATTTCCTGAGAAAAATAAAGGGCCGTTCGCTCGAAAGACGCGTCGAGCGAGTCGGATTTGAAAAAGCGCCGGATCTGCTCCCGTTCGTATCTTAGCTGCGGGGTAAATTGGAAGCGGCCTTTCCCCTCGAACATTGCTCCGTACACTCGCGGGACACCGTCAATTACGACCGGCTTCAGAAAGGCCAATCGTCCGGTATCCAGAACAAGATGAAAACCTTCGTGCTCGATCGTACGACCGACGATTGTGAACACCTCGGTCGTGTTGAGATCGGCATCGGCCATTGCCTCGACCACAGCCTTCAACTCCTCGCCGGTGGCAGCCATAACCTGCCCCGAACCGATGTACAGAAAACCGAAAAACAGCAGAACTGCCCGCAAGACTCTTGTCACCTTCACACTCTCCCAAATTTCGACCGTCGCCCGGTTAATCAATTCCCTTCGACTTGACTGATACGGGTATTAATGTTTTCCCAAATTTCCGGCCAGGATTCATCAAATCCCTCGGCTTTATAGCAGTCGCGAGCTCTCTTAAGTAGTTTCAGCGCCTCGACCTTATTACCCTGAGCGGCTGCGATTTCACCCAAATCCTCACAAGCCTGGCCGATCGCACTCTGGTTGTCGAGTCTTTCCGCCCAGGCCAGCACCGGCCGGAGCCACTGTCCCGCCTCGTCGTACTGCCCCAGGAAGCGATAGGTCATGCCGACGTGGTAGTCGGCGAACAGCTTGGCGACCTCGCCGGAGTACTGCCAATGGTAGTCGCGAGCTTTCTGATAACATTCCAGCGCGGAGTCATACTGCTGCCGGTCAAAATAGGTGGCGCCGAGATTGTTCCAAAGCGGTCCCAGCCAATTCTCCGCATCGGCGGCCTCGGCCGCCTCGATCCCGCGTCGCCCCCATTCAATCTGTTCATCCGGTGTTGCAGCGACGATTGCGATCATGTGAGCGGCATCAACCGCCCGACCGTAGAGAGCGTTCACGGTACAGTAGTTGTACATGGTTTCGAACGTCTGGCGGGCCTCGACCAGATTGTCGTCCTTCCACTCGAATCGGCCCCTGACGCCGAGATAGCGCGACCAGCCCATCGGGTCGGCATCGCTGGTTTTTTCAGCGGCATCGGCCAGCCATTCGCGCCCGACCTCCTTGTTACCCAGAAGGAGATTCATCCGGGCTGCCTGCGCCATAGCCTCGGCTTCAACCGACCGATTGAACTGCGCTCGGGCAGTTTCTATTACCTCCATGTATTTGTCTAACGCCGCCTGATAATCGCGCTGCTGGAAAATCTCATCGGCTTGCTCCAGCAGGGCATCAGCGGTTTGTTCGCTGTCTGTCACCGTAACCCCTTTCTCCACCTGATCGATTGCCGCAGCCGGAATCGCCGCCAGACCGCAGACCAAAACCAGGACCGGAATCAGATATTTCATGGCGCTCCTGCCCTATTACGAGGTTAAATCCATTTGGCCGAATATAATCGGCCGCAAACTGTTTGTCAGTATTAAGGATTTTAATCGCACCATCAGGGACTTCTACCAGACGACATTTTATCCCTCACCGATACTTCTCATCAGTTGGAACCAAACCTGTAGGTGGAAGGCCTTACTATGCCTCATCCTTCAGAATTTTCGCGAAGACGGTTGCGAACTTCGCTTTTGTTATTGAGACGCTGTCGATCCTGTTTGACAAAAGACACCGGTAACATATATTCCCCGCTATGAAAAAGTATGAGAGGTTTCTACTGCTCGGCGGCCTTGTGGCTGCCGTCCTGTGCGTGATTCTCTTATCACCGCCCGTTTTCGCTCAAGACAATACCAATAAGCCGGTGCTCGACTCGGCCACGGTCGCCAACGGTGAACCGGAATGCGTCCACCCGGCGCGATACGAGGACTCTGTCGAGGTTGAGGATTCGGCTGTCGTTGCGGCCGCCATGGTCGAAGAAGAACCACCGCCGCTTCCGGCCCGAAGAAGAACCCCGCCCGGTGTGAGTGATTTTCTGTTTGTCCCGAAATACTTCACCTTCGGGGCAATCATGCTCCTCGGGCTGATATTGTTGTTCGGTCGCTGGATCAACAAATGGGTGCGAATCGGCGTCATGGCGCTGTCGTTTTTCCTGTTCGGAGTCGGTCTCGTTTACCCGTTGCATCCCTCACCGATGTGCGGCCTTACCAAGCTGATTATGTTCCGCTTCACCTGGGGGCAATGGTTCCCGGCCTTCATTGCCATCGTGCTGGCGATGCTAGTCCCGAGCCTTATCGGACGCAAGCTGTTCTGCGGCTGGGTCTGCCCGCTCGGAGCGATGCAGGAGTTGATCAACAAGATTCCATTCCCCAAGAAGTTCAAGAATTTCAATTTCACGGCGTTTAACACGCTTCGTTTCGGCCTGCTCGTGATGTTTTTCATGACCTTCTTCTGGGTCATGGATCACATTCTTTACCTGGCCGAACAGGTCGGCGCCGATCCGACCGGTGATACCTGGGTGGCGTTTTCCTCGTACAGCATTTATGACTCGATCAATATGTTCCATCTGCTTCATTGGGAATACACCGATGCCTATTTCATCGCGGGATTTATCATTCTTTTCGTGGCCAGCCTGATGCTGTATCGGCCGTTCTGTTATCTGGTCTGTCCGATTGGTGCGATCACCTGGCTGCTCGAAAAAATCGCACCGGGAAGAATCCGGATCGATCATGATGCCTGCACCGAATGCGGCGCATGTATGGAAGCCTCCCCCTGTCCGACCATAAAGCCGCTGGTCGAACAAAATATGAAAGTTCTCCCCGATTGTACTTCGTGCGGGGAATGCGTGCGGGCATGTCCGGAGGATGCGATCAAATTCGGATTTAAGAAATAGCCGATAGAATCATTCGGAAATATGAACGGTCGGGCGTTTTTTGTCCGACCGTTTTTTTTCGTGGGCGGCAGACGTCATCGTCAGCCTGGTATCGACCTGCCCGGAACGTCTTTCCCACGAAAGGGAGTGTTGAAAAAGCCGTACGCGCGGATGTTCAGCAAAACACGTCAGTAATGCGGGCGACACAAGGCCGCCCGCTACGCGAGGTCAGGGTTCTTTAACGCGTAGCGGCGGGGCTTGTCTCCGCCGCGATGGAGGTTTGTCAACAATCCCCGAGGGGGGGAAATTCGCACCCAACACCTTTTCGGCACGTCTCGGGGAGACGTGCCCTACAATGTCAGGTTGCATGCAAGCAAACCTGACCTACTTCATCCGCTGCAGGTTCGAAGACGGACCTGTGCTACGGAAACTCACAAAGCCAGGCCCCACGTACTATCCGGTCAGTTGACCACTCCCAGCGTGTCCCAGGTGACCTGAGTGAGGTGCAGACCGTCCCAGCGGTAGCCGTACTTGACATGAAGTGTGGGACAACATGAAGGATCGTCGGGACCGTGGGTAACCATGTCGACCACGATGAAACCGTTGTTGGCCGCGACACCGTTGACGCGGGTGCGGTCGCCGAGTGATTCCTGAGCCAGGTCGAGCGGTTGGCCGTTTTCGTTGATCAAGACGTGCAACGAAGTAAAATACCCGGAACCACCGCCGGACCAACCGAACACGACAGCCGCATCGCCGTGGCCGTCGTCGTCGAGATCATCAAAGGCCGCTTTGATCATGTCGGCTTCCATGTACATATCCCGGTCGGCGGGATCGCTTTCATATCGGCCGTTCTCCAACACCACCGTCTGCCCCTCCATACCGAGATCGTACTCGGCGTTGGCGACATCCCCGGGGCCAAGTTTTGAGGTTGGCTCGGCCTTACCCCGGGGTTCTTCTTTCTTGCCGCAACCGGTGAACAGCAGCGTTGCCGCCACCAACAAAACGAGTATCCGAAACAATCCGTTCATATCGTCAATCCCCTTGTAAAAAGCCGCCCAGCAGATCGCCGCCGAAGCCGCCTATGCCTTTCTTTTCCCCTTTGTTGTTCCAGCGCGCGGCGGAAATAACCCGATCGGCCAGGCGCGAAAACGGCAAAGACTGGAGATAAACCTTGCCCGGCCCCTGCATCAAAGCGAAAAACAATCCCTCACCACCGAACAGGGCGTTTTTGAAACCACCGATATATTTAATGTCGTAATCCACCGTCGGGGCAAACGCGACAAGACAACCGGTGTCGACTCGCAGAATTTCACCGATCGCCAGCTCACGCTCGATGATCGTGCCGCCGGCATGGACGAATGCCAGACCGTCCCCTTCGAGCCGCTGCAGAATGAATCCCTCGCCGCCGAACAGCCCGGCTCCGATCCGTTTCGTAAAGGCGACCTCGATCTCGATCCCCTTGGCCGCGCAAAGGAACGAGTCTTTCTGGCAGATGAACTGCCCGCCCAACCGGGATAAATCGAGCGGGATCACCTTGCCCGGAAAAGGCGCTCCGAAGGCGGCGTGTCGTTTCGTTTGGCTGACGTTCATGAACGAAGTAATGAAAAAAGACTCACCTGTCACCATTCGTTTGAGCCCCCGAAAGATACCGCCGTCGGTCGAGGTCTGCATTTCGATGCCGTCTTCGAGATACATCATGGCTCCGGCCTCAGCGCGAACGGTTTCGCCCGGATCGAGTTCGACCTCCACGATCTGCATATCATCGCCAAAAATCCTGAAGTCTATTACGTCCGCCATCTTTATTTCTCCGATTGAAAAACGTGATACGATGAATTGCCGTAAGATCGTGAGCGAGGGCTGGTTTGTCAATGCCGCGACCGTGCGGGAATTAAAATTCTCACTGGTAGTTTGCGACGGATCGCATATATTGTCCCCTCATGGAGCATTTCGACCGCGACATACAGACGATTGGCCGCCTGCTCGAGGACCTGTTTCTGATCGACGCCATTTACCACCAGGGCGCCGACAAGATATCGATGTCGATTCGTTGCCGCTATGAGACGACTCGCTCGCTCAAGATGATCCGCGATCGCCTGACCACGGCCGGTTATGAATTCGAACTCGACAGCAGCGACGAGCCCTGCCTGCTGATTATCAATCCGCGACCGCGCCGGAAAATTCCAACAACCAACATCGTCATGTTCGTTACTACTGTGATAGCCGTCTATCTCGTTCCGGTTTATCTGCGCATGCTCAACGCCGCACCGACTTTTTCGGCAGCCTGGGACGACACGGTCGAAGCGCTGAAAAACGGCGCCGGGATCATGTTCACGATGGCGATGATTTCGATTCTGTTCGTTCATGAAATGGGACATTACATCGCGGGACGTCGGCGCAATATCGTCATGTCATGGCCGTTTTTCATCCCGGCTCCGAGCATAATCGGAACCTTCGGGGCAATCATCAAATCCAAATCACCCTTCTGGAACCGCCGCGATCTGATCGAGGTCGGCGCCGCCGGACCGATCGCCGGCTGGATCGTAGCCCTGATCTGGCTGATATACGGTTTGAGTCATTCACAGGTCATGCCTCCCAACTGGTTTAACCCGACCGAACTGGCCTTCTCGATGGACGGTGAATCGATCCTGATGCGCTTCCTGACCGGCATGATTCTGGGCACCGCTCCCGAGGGACACTATTTCCTGCTGTCCGAAGCTGCTTTTGCCGGCTGGGTCGGTCTTTTGGTAACGGCCCTCAACCTCCTGCCTATCGGTCAGCTTGACGGCGGACATATCCTTTACGGACTGGTGTGCAAGCGTCAGCATATCCTGGGGATAATCGCCACGGTCGGGTTGGTGGCGATGGGTTTCCTCTCCCCGACCTGGTGGGTATTTGCCGCTTTCGGTTTGATTTTCGGGATGAAACATCCGCCGACATTACACGATGCCACTCCGCCCGGACCGACCGCACGTGCGATGGGATGGATAGCTTTAGCGATTTTGGTGATATCGTTTACGCCGGTGCCGTTTCAGTAGCCCTGATCTCGTTTACCACGGAGAGATCGAACTCACGATCGTAAAGAGTTTTAAGATCGATTTTACCGTCGGCGATCAAATCCAGAAAAACTTCGACCAGGTCCGGATCGAACTGCTTCCCTTTGTATTTGATCAACTCGCTCACCGCCACATCGAGATCGGCGCCCTTGCGATAAGGCCGATCGGTTACGATGGCATCGAAAGTGTCGGCAACGCTCAGCAGGCGTCCCTCGATAGGGATATCCTCACCGGCCAGGCCGAGCGGATAACCGGAGCCGTCGTATGCTTCATGATGTGAAACGATATAAGGCTCGGCGGGACGGAAGAGGTCGATGCCCTGAATGATATTAAGACCGAGATTAGGATGATCCAGCATCAGTTTGTGCTCTTCCTCGGTCAGCTTGCCCGGCTTGTTGAGCACTGAGTCGGGGATGGCGATCTTGCCGATGTCGTGCAGGGTGCACCCCATCGCAAGAGCCTCGATACTTTTCTCGGACCAGCCCAACTCCCGTGCAATCGACTCAGCCAGACGGGACACGCGGTCGGTATGACCGGCGGTGTACTCGTCGCGGGCTTCAATCGCCTGAGCGAGACCGCGGATTGCCTGGAGATACGACTGTCGCAGATCCTGGTAAAGAGCAAAGTTGGTCATGGTGGCGGCCGCGGAGTTAGCCAGGATATTCAGTACGTTGATCTGGCCTTGAGTAAGCCGATCGAAACGAGCTTTGATCAGAAGATTGATGACACCGTGCAGCTTGCGCCGGGAGAAGATCGGCTGCGAGATGTAGATACGGCTCATCTGCATACCGCCTTCCTCGATCGGCTCCGAACTGATAATCGGTTTGCTGCTTTTGGTGAAATTAAAATGCTCGAGGGTTGACTCATCCAGCACCACCGCGTGCAGCGACTCATGCTCCGCTTCACAGGCTCGGCGCACGATTTCGTTGGTCTTGGGATTGACTTCGATCAATCCGGCGGCACAGGCGGACATCTCTTTGCGACAGGACCGTACCACCATAGACAGAAATTCGTCGATATCCACCTCGGCCCCGGCCGTACCGGCGACTTTCAGAAACTCCACCTGACCGCGCAGATGCAGATTCTCACGCACTATTCGCTGATGCGACAATCCGCGACGAATAGTAGCACGCAACAACTCCAGCTTGAACGGTTTGATGAGAAAATCAAAAGCCCCCTTCTTGAGAACCGAAATCGCCGTCTGAACCGTCGGGTGGGCGGTCATAAGAATGACAGCGGCGTCCTCATGATGGGTCAGGGTTGATTCGAGAACCTGAATTCCGGAGAACTCGCCCATAACCAGATCGGTCAACACCAGATCGACCGGGTTGTTTTCGATATAGGCGAGAGCTTCGGCTGGATCAGACATAGCCACAGTCTCATAATTCTCTGAGGCGAGCGCCTCGACTATGATACCGCAGATGTATTTCTCGTCATCGACAACTAAAAGGCTAGGCTTATCTTCGCCGATTCTCATCTCATTGGTTACCTTTCTGTCCTTTAACCTTATCGGATAAAAGGGCTCAAGGCTCACAGGTGAGTTTATTTCTGTTTAATTTTTGATCGGGAAGCGATAAAACGGCTTCAGAGCGCTTCGGCCATATATGAAGAGCGCACCAGCGGCGCGGAGAAAACGCGCTTGATTCCGGCAGCTTCGGCGGCTTTGCCGAAAACATCGAACTCTTCGGGAGTAACGTAACGAAACACCGGCTGATGTTTCATCGAGGGACGCAGGTATTGTCCGATGGTCAACATTACTACGCCGATCCGGGCCAGGTCCTCGAACACCGCCTGAAGCTCCTCAGGTGTTTCACCCAGACCGACCATGAGACCGGATTTGGTGGGAATGCCGGATGTCCGGCCGATGTAATCGAGCAGGGCCAGCGAACGTTGATAATCGGCCCCGGGGCGAACAATTTTATAAAGACGGGGAACGGTTTCGACATTGTGGTTAAAAACGTCCGGAGCGGCGGCAATGATGATGTCGGGGGCTTCGGTACTTCCCCGAAAATCAGGCGTAAGAAGCTCAACGGTGGCACTCGGGATAGCCCGGCGGATCTCGGCAACCGTCCGGGCAAAATGGTCGGCGCCGCCGTCGGGGAGGTCATCTCGCGTAACCGAAGTCACCACCACGTGTTTGAGTTTCAACTCGGCAGCCATCAGGCCGACTCGTTGTGGTTCGGTCGGATCGAGCGGGTGGGGCTTACCCCCTTGAATATCACAGAAGGTACAATTACGGCTACAAACAGGCCCCATGATGAGAAAAGTAGCTGTTCCACGATTGAAACACTCCCCGCGATTGGGGCAGTTGGCCGCCTGACAGACGGTATTCAACCCCAGCTCCTTGAGCCTTCGGGTAACCTCATTAAAACCCTGACCGCGAAACGCAGAAACCTTGAGCCAGGGAGGTTTTCTTTCGTAGGGGCGGATAAGCCTGATCCTTTCTATGTTAAACAGACACAACGACCTTATTTGCCACCGGTCGATGATACTCAATATGTATGGGAATCGGCCGATAATCAACACAAAGGATTAAAGTCGTATAATCGAAGGAGCAAGCGCATGAAACGCCTTTCGGCCGCGGCATTATGCCTGGTCTTGATCATAGCTGCCACTGTCGGCGCGGTTGATAAAAGCAATCCGGTGATCAAACCACTCGGAAGTTCAACGATACATACTCTCCGCACCGGCGCCCGTCTTTCAGCGGCCGATACCTGCACCGGCCTGAATGCCGATTCATTGGCCTGGCTGATTCAGTCCTGGATCATCGGCGATGAACTGTACAAGGCATACATCGATCCGGAGTTGACCTGCCCCGCTCCTTATCCGTTCACGATCCTCGAAGTACACATGTTCCTTAATTTCGATGCCCCCACACCAATCATATACGGTGCGGATATCGAAGCCGCCGACTGGACCAACAGCTCCTGCCCGGCTCCGGGGGAACTGCTCTACTACAGCGATAATTTCAGCGATGAGGTGCCGGAGGCCAACCTTTACGACATCTGGGTCGAGTTGGATACACCGGTAGTCGTCAACGAACCGTTCTTTGCCGGATTTTATATCGGTGGCGGACTGGCCGACACTTGCAATCCCTGTCTGGTAACCGATGTCACACCGGTGACCTGCAACTCCTACAATATCTGGGATGAAAATGTTGGTTTTATCGACCTGGTGAACAATAGCTATTACAACTTCCCCGGCAGAATCTGGCTGTTCGTGGTCGGGATAACCGGCGGACACGGCGGCGCACAACCGGAGCCGGTGGTTGTGATGATGAGTCCGGCCGCAAGCGCCAACCTGCTCGGTTCGGCTGATCTCTGGGCCTGGGAACAGTCCGGTTCGGATATTATCGACTACGTGTCGTTCGAATACTCGACCGGCGGCGCTTACACGGAGATCGGTCGTGATTACGAAGGCTTACGTCCGTTGCGTGACGGCTCCCATGCAATCCTTGCAGGCAACGGCTATAGCTACGATTGGGATTTCTCCTCTCTGGCCGAAGGGAGTTACTATATTCGTACGACAGCAGTTGACACGCTGGGACGCAGTTCGGCTGATTCAGTCGCCGTTTATCTCGAACCCACTCCTCCGAAACCGACAATCGTTTCACCCGATTTCGGCGATACGATTTGTACACCGGTCAATATCCTGATGCAATGCAACGATGCCGACATGCTGTACGTTGAGATGAGTCGTAAAATGGCTTCATCCGGTTATTCGCTGGGACTGGATCAGGTCAACGCCGCCGGTTTAGGATATTATCGCACCGGCCCGGTGGCGGTGGCAATCGCGGTCAAAGCCTGGTTTGATCGTGGGTTCTCGTATCTGATGAAATCCGGCTCCAACTACGAAACCACGTTCGAGCTGGCCGGAAAGATCGCCAACGCTATCCCGATAAACGACTCAACCGACAGTTATGACGAACTGCTTTTAACCGGCGTCAGGAAATTTTTCATTCCACGCGGCAACTTGCTCGAATACGATTATATGCGCAATCCGGACTATCTCGAAATGCGTTCCTGGGTCGAAGAACTGGAACGGGTGGTAGTGATCGGACTCAGCGGTGATATCGGTGTCTATATGACGGTTGATGGTTTCCCCGGCTGGGAACAACCGGACGGCAGCTACAATATAACTGTTTCGGATCCTTTGACGGGCACGATCGTGACGCTCCCGATGCGGCAATACGCCGGAGTCAACCAGGTTCAATACGAAGGATCATGGCTCAATATCGACATCATGATCTCATTCTACGTGAAGGACTGGACTTCGACTCGTCAAACGATCGGCGGTGATTTTAACAGCGCCGACGGCTGGTCGTTCAACTGGACGCCGACCGGCCTGTACGAGGATTCGCTGTATTTCATTCGAAGCAAAGGAACCGACGGTTCCGGCTTCTCCGATATTTCAACGATTATGACTCGTTACAACTGCAGTGCGGTTTACCTGGCCGGTGATTACAACAACGACGGCTCCACCGATGTTACCGATCTGGTTTATCTGATCGACAATATCGTTCATGCCGGGCCGGCTCCGGTGGGCGGCGCCAGTCGGGCCGATGCCAACGGCGACGGACTGATCAGTGTTTCCGATATCATTTATTATCTCAATTTCATCTTCACCGGAATGTCGCAACCGGCTCACTAACGGAGTTATAGACCCAAGTACGAAGGCCGCCCCGAGGGGCGGCCTTTTTTCATTGTGAAGTCTTGCGTCCGACAGCGGCGCTGACCGCCCGCTGGGCAATCTCGGATGAAATGCCGCAGATCGAGATGAGGCTGTCGATCGCTTCATCAAGATGCGCCAGCCAGTCCTTGTCGGGATAACGGGTACGGAGGTCATCGGTTACTTCATCGGCAATGGTCGCGATGTACCCGGCATACTGCTGCCGTTTGCCGATCTTGAGGAAGGGGATGACATACCTGGTGGCTAACTGTGAGGCCAGCATAAGCCCGATCGAGCCAAGCAGCCCCAGCCAGGATGAGGAACTGGTCAGGAACGATTCCATGAATTCTCCTTTCGATATTCATTGCATGGTTATTACCAGCGAAAACGCCAGGTCGTGGAGTCCGGGACGTTCAGCCTCCGACGGAAAATAGCGCCGTCGTTACGGGTAATGGTAAACTCGTAGTCGGCACCCTCGAAACCGAGCGAGTCGGAGGGCAACAGGTCCAGAGCGAAATACCCGGTGGAGTCGGTTCCGGCCGTAACCGCTACGGGTGAGATAATAGCCCAGCCGTAGCTGGTCATACCGGTCGGGATGCGAGCCGCCACGGTTGCTCCAACCTCAGGGGAGCCATCGGCTGTAAACAGAAAGCCCCACACACGACAGAAAGCCGGCAGTTCGGGAGCGTCCGGGATGAACTGAAAAGCAAACAGGGTATCCTCCCCCGGGCCATCGACCGCTACCGTGTCATAAGCCCGGAAGGTAAAACCGGGGGCGGTTGCTGTTATCAAATAAGAAGCGGCATCGAGATTGAACCGGGCGATACCCTCAATATCGCTCCTGCCCGAAGCCAGCACGCTCGACTGGTTCAGACTCCGCACCGTTATTCCCGCTCCCGGTACAGCCAGTCCGGTGGCGCTGTCTATCAGGCGAACAGAACATGAATACGCCCCGCCGCCGGAACTGATTCCGGAGATATCGGTATCGAGATATCCGCCGAAACTCCCGGACAGGTTATGAAGCGATTGCGGCACATCCCAAACCCAACGACCGATGGAAGCAGAATCAGCTCCCCGTTCGGTGCGATTGCTGTCGATGATGCCGCCTTTGACCAGAACCGAGTCATCAACCGCCGCCAGTTGATCCGACAGCTCGGTCGAGATGAGCTGGAAACTCGTTCGGTTCGGTGTCAACAACGACAACGTGCCGCTGTGAGCGAGAAGAGTGAGACAATAACAACCGGTACTGCCGGAGCCGTCGAGATTCGAAACCTGCTCCGCGAAGCTGTAGCACTGGTTCGCCCCGATGCTGGTTGCGGTGATGCGGCTGTCGGAGATCGCCAACGAATCAGCGGCGGTGATGGTTCCCGAAGGCCCTACTACCAGCAGATAGACCGAATCGGCAACGGCGGGATTACCGAGCGAATCGAGCGAGTAGAAAAACACCGACAGGGAATCTTCCGACGATACCGACACACTCGAGTTGTTCACGACCGCGGCGTTGACCGAGAAAACCAAAGCTATCACGATAAAAGCAAGAATGACGCGCATGGACTTGCACCTCTCAGTTGATTTGCGGATCAAGGAAATCAGAAGCAATAACGCATCGACGACGCCGGGGGGAAGTCGTAACGCTATCACCGGTATAAAGCAACAACAACGGATAATATCCCGGGCCGGACTCGGATGACTTCAGAATCTTAGCACTGAGATTGACAGGAAGTTCGTTCTGGTTGATGAGGATGAAACCGTAGTTGGCGCCGCCGGTGTCCCAGTAAGTCAGGATCCGGTTGAAATTCCGGAAGGAAAAATACTGGCCGGTGCCATTGATCATCGTGGTACAAGCTACCATCGTGGTGTAGTCGCCCCCCGCGTTATTCCATAACAGGGAGTCGCCATCACCCGTATCCAGATAGCGATGCAGCCAGGTAACGCCGCTATCAGGATTGGGGTAGTCACCAAGGCCGTAGGCTGCTTCATTTCCGGCGATGAACGGTGTGGTCAACGGATAAAGGAAGATCCTTCGCTGAAGTATGCTGCTCTGGACGTAGCAATATACTTTAAACTCCGATGAGTCAGGAACCACCCCGTCCCAACCGGTCAGACGAAACAGAATGCGCCGATCCTGGGCGCTTCCCAGAAGCCCTACTCCCATGTTGTAAACACCGCCGCCGTTGTAGCGGCGACAGTCTTCACCGGTGACCTCGCCGTTGCAATCGGACCAGGAATAAATGACGGCGTCAACCATATCTGAAACTCCCCTGAGGGTATCGACCGCGGCTTTGGGACGATTCGGCAGGAGCAGACATAGGATGAGAACAAGTAAGGCAGCCCTCATTTGGTCGTCTCTTTCTTCACCGTCGTCTTGCCGTCGGCGGTTGTTTCCCCGGTGAGCGGTCGTGTATTTTGCCGAATCTCTTCGAGCAGTTGCCAGAATTTCTTATGGCGTGTCGAAGGAGGTGTCGATTTGAGTCGCATTTCGAACATTTTCAGAAAATCTCCCAGTTTGGGCGGATTGCTTTTTATCTGTTGCAGAACCAGTTCATAGACCTCGTTCAGGAGGTTGTCGAAAAGCCCGATGACCTGAAGCTGGTCCGCTTCTTCCGCCGATTTAATTGTCATTCAGCTACCCATCTCAATTACCAGCAGATCACTGGTCACGGCTGCCGGTGATGCGGCCGTGCGGGCGACCTTGACCCCCTGGTTGGATTCCCGGCCGACGACATAGCTGCGCTGTTCACCACGGGAGCGAATCATGACCAGCGGTGTGTCAATCGTATCAGGCAGGTGATTACCGCGATGGTCGACCAGATCGACATAAAGGAGTTGCTGGGCATTGTCGTCGAGATCCACTCGACCGAAAAGTAATGCGGTATCCGAGCCGATTCGTTCGAGGACCGCGAATTCTATCTGCTCCCATATCGCCAGGCCCCAGACGGCGATGTCCGGGACGAACCACATCCGATGCGATTTAAGGCGTTCCAATCCTGTAATCATGTTCCTCTCCTAGCTGTGGGTGGGACTGACCGGGCCGCTCAAGCCGGGTCGGAAATCATCGAGATAACGGCGCGAGCGTTGGGCAAATTGCTCGGCCAGTTTGATCCAGGCCAACGCCGCGCGGTCGCTGTCGGGCTGGGCGCTCAACTGACGGGTGGCGGCGCTGAGGCTGACAATCTCCAGCGCCCGATACACCGCCGCCGCTTGCAGAGCCGGTTCCGCACCGAACTGCCGGTCGGGGTCAACTTCGGCCGAGACCATCCCGTTCGCCTCAGCAACGGCCGAAGCCAGTACGGTCTCCGAGTAGACCGTTCGGTTCGGACGGTAATCGAGCCGGACCTGTTCGTTCAGCGCTATGTCTCCGCCGGTCAATCGACGCAGATAACCGTCCTCGGCGTCGAGGCTGTAGTCGCTGCCGGAGCGGTAAAGGTAATAGCTGAGATACCAGACCGACACCTCCGTTCCTTCATCCAGCGCCCCGGACGATTTGATCGCAAGGGCGCCGTTGTCGTAGTCGATCACGTAATCGACATTCTCGATAAAGACGTGTCCGAGAGAGCTGTTCGAGGCAACCACAACGGAGCCTTCCACGAGAGGCAAACCGGAAAGCGGCGTTAGTGCGGACAGCACCAGAGTTGCCCGCTGCAACGCGCCGGATCGGAGCGACTTCACCCGAAAGCTGTCAGCTTCGACATCACCCGCGTAAAACATGATCGGATCGTTACTATCGAAAGTCAGGAGTTGATTGCGGATACGATCCACAGCGGGCGTTCTGGAAATCAGATGGCGTCTTACCATATCTACGGTGGCATAGGACATGTGCTACCTCCTCACACAGAATGCGGTCAGGTTGCTGATCGAAGTAATCTGACTGCCGACCGGCGCCGTGCTGAAATTATCAGTGACCTCGATCCTGATCCAGTAGAGGTTTTGTCCGTTTATGGTCGTTTTCTGCCAGTCGACCGGAGCCGATGCAAGATCGTCGAATAACAGCAGTTCTTTGTCGGCTGCATCGAAATCGTAAGCTCCTCCGTCCGGGGTGAAGGGCGTGAAAGCCGAACCGTTGAAATAGGCAAAAGCGACCGATCCACCAACCCCCGCCGTGGACAGCAGCAACCGCACGAAACGAAATGGCCGAATCGAGCCGAGATAGAGTTGATCACCGGCCTGGGCAAGCAACGCTCCGCTGTCCGGATGGTACAGGTCGGCAACGGCGGCATCGGCGGCAACCGAAGTCAAATCGGCAAAACTCGAAGATGCTCCGGACCAGGCCAGAACCGCATGGAAACAATCCGAAGCGGTCAACAACGGTTCCGGATCGGAGAAGCTGCCCATACGGCGCGTAACGATCATCGGGCGAAACTGCCCGGCAGCGAACTGACTGAGATAGCAGGCAACCGGACAATTGCCGACAAATTTCAGCCGAGGCCAGAACGCTTCGTTTTCATCGAGGGTAGCAATCGCCCCCCAGTTGGCTCCGTCGTATTCCCGGTATTTGAGCTGGTCACCGTCGAACAATACCCCGATCAGCCCTTCATCCGACACGGCGATATCGAAATGCTGATCCAATACGATTCCGGTCGACACCACCGCCACCGCCGCCTCGAACGCCTCTCCACCAAGAGGCATCGACCGCACGGCCAGCAGATCGCCGCCGTCCACGTAGAAAACGTGAATGTTCAGACTGTCAAGGGCAATGCGACTGTAAAGCAACGTCGTTCCGGAATTGAGGACATAACCGGTATCGGAAGTCCCCGTCCCCCAAGTCAGGCCGAGATCATCGGAGGACTTGACGTGCAGGTAATAAAAACTTCCTTCCTTGCGGCTGAAAGAAATCCACAATCTCCCGTCCGGATCGACCGCCAGGGACGGATAATAACCGACTTGACCGTCATAGACGGTGATCCGGGCGCCGCTGGTCCAGTTGCCGCCCGTAAAACCGACGTGCCGAGTGACGACATACTCCGAAGTGCGTTCGGTATATGCCAGTTGTATGGCGCCATCGGCATCCATCACAGCGTCAAACGGCACGTCGGCGGCGTCGGAAGCCAGGTTGATCGGGGTGGACCAGACGGCATAAGGCGGATCGGTCCAGGTCAACTGGATCACGTTGGCGGTGTTCTGAAATACCAGCGCCATACGTCCGGCGTAGGCGCCCGTCGCGACTTTCATCAACAGACGACAACCGGGATTACCCAAACCGCAGGCGCCGGTCGGATTAGTGATTTTAACGTCCATCTTACTCCCTAATAGTGGGCGGGAATCCGCTTTTGACAGATTCCCGCGTCAGGATCAACTGAATACCGTGTCGAGCACCACCGAGGCTTCCCTGATCACCCTGGCATAAGTGATCGACTCGGAGATCACCGCTTCCTCGAAGCGTTGTTCGATCACTTTGTCGTACTCGATAGTGAGCGGCTGCGTGATGACTTCCTCGACCGCGAAGCGGTTGTCGAGACCGATGATATAGTCGGACGGGACGTTATCGCAACGCACCAGTCCGGCCCCGAGCGGGCTGAATAGTTCACCGGTTTTCTGGAAACGATACCCCGCCAGCGGGTCCTTGAACTCATCGAGCGTGAGAATCGCCTTGAGCTGATCACCGTGACAGACAATCGTGTTCATCTCGAACGGATTGAACGATGCCCAAAGGGTGATCAGGTCGCCGTAGTCGAGAGTACCACTGCTCGCGGCATTGACCACAGTCGCACCGTTGGAATTGCCGTCGCCGTTGATCAGACAATCGACGAGCATGGCGATCTTGTCGGTCTGGAGCTTGAAACCGATGTACCAGAGCAGCACGCGGAATTGCGAGGTAGTGCGATAGCGCAACGCCTTGTAGGAGGTCTTGAGGGCGAGGCCGTAGTCTCGCACCTTGACGGCGTGGTTCTGCTCGGTCACCAGCAGTTGCGGCACCTCGGCACCCTCGCCGATCGGACGAAGGGCGAATTTGGAGTCATCGGAAGTATCGATGTGGAACGGCGTATAGGAGTTGGAAGCGACATTGGTCGAATTAGCCAACAGCTTGCCGAGTTCCGGTCGCATCGACTGCCCGCGTTTGATCTCACGCCGCATGAACTCCGGCAACAGCGCCGGTGACTGCTGATAAAACAGCTCGACCGTACTGGGTGACTTCCCCCCGAGTCTTATGCCGGCCAGGGCCAACTGGCGCTCGAAGGCATCGAGCGGAGAACCGTTCGGCGAGGGATCGTACTCTTCGCATTCGAGCAACTCGGAGAGCGTCAGGCCACGGCTTTCGGCTTCGTGGTACAGGTCACGGCTGATTTCGATACCGGCCGTGCGAGTAAGATCGACCGCCGTCGCGGCTTCGGAATCGCCGGTGCGATTCATCATTTCCGAGAGGGCTTTGGAATCAAGAAACTGGTCAAAATCCATGATGAATCCTTTCTAGTTAAGCAGAATGACACAATCGACCGTGCTGTTGACTTCGAGCACGGTACCCCGGGCGATATTGCCTCCGGCCGGATCGGAGGCCACCGCCGGGGCCTGTTTGACCGCACCGCCGTTGGCGCCCACGACACGATCACCCACCGTGGGGTAAGTGGCGGCAATTGCCAGACGACAGATCCCGCCGACCTGTACCGTAGCGAGCCGGTCGCCGTTGTCGGCATCGGTCAAAGTCAGACTGATGAGTTTGCCGAGTAACTGATCACCCTCACCGGCCGGACCGACTTCACCTCCCGCCGTTAGCGTTACCGCCTGCCCGATATTGGCATCGGCGAGGTTATCGACACCGGCGGTCTGGTTGATTTTGAACGTAGCCAGCACCGGCGCTACGGCCTCGAGATTCTGATCTCTTACAGACATGTTTTCCCCTTTCAGGATAATTTCTGATTCATGACCGGGACAGATTCCCACGCGGTCGGGATGATAATCCCACGGATTACTTGTAATCTTCGATACGGCGTTGATTGGGCAGGTTCTGAGTCCGCGCGGTCAACGGCCGGAAACTAGCCGGAAAAGCATCACGATACCGGGCTGCCGCGATCCGGTACTGCCTTATTAAATCGGTCGCCGACAACTGTGTCAGTCGTTCTATCCGCTCGGTTGTTTCCAGCGTGCCTGCTTCGGATCGCTCCGCCACGGCGACCGCCTTGAGCATCCCGGCGATACGGGCGGTGTAGTCCTCGCGCAGGAGTTGCAGTTCCGTCTCCTGTTCGGTCAGGCAATGAATGCGATCCCGAGCCAGGCGCAGTTGCTCGGCCAGCCGATCCAGATCGACCGGCGGCAAGCGGTGGTCGTCAAGATCGACAAGCAACCGTTCGATCAACGCCTCATCCACTTCATGGTTTGTCAATGGTCACTCCTGTATTGTCTTTGAGGTAGTATTCGATTCGAGCCAGGCGGGCTTCGAGGTCGTTGGAAAAGCGATAAAACTGCTCCTTATCGACTAATCCCTGACGGATAATTACCTCGAAAGCCGCCAGTTTCTTGTCTAATGTTTCCACCACCGCCGACTCGGCTTTGGCCGCCAGTTCCACCTTGAGCGACTGAATCGTCAGAAAATAAGCGGCGGCAATACCGAGGATGATCGTTATGAAATTCAACAGCGGCCCGCTGATCAGCGCCGCCGGTCCGGTGTCGTTTCTGAACATGCTTCTTCCCCGTTTTTAGTTGACTGTTCGGGCCTTTACGGATCACCGTTAGCTTAACCGAATCAAAGGAGACCCGTGAAAGTTATTCGTGTTATCATATCGTTACTGGGCGTCATCATGGCGGTGTTACTCTGGGCCGGCTGCACCGAAGACGGCAATCCCTCCGAGTCGACCGGTTCGTTCGACGGCCTTCGCCTGCTCGGTCTGGAAAACGGCCGCAGCATGATTTACCTTCAGACCGATACCGTAACCAATACCGACTTCAGTATTACCGTTACGACCGACTACGAGACCGTCAATATCAGCGGCGACGGCAATGACTGGGTGATCAAAGACGGTGATGAATCCCTTATCAATCTCAAGGTGACCTCGGTGTCGATCCTGCAAAACGGCTATTGGCGACAGGACGGAGACGACGAAATCCTGAGTTATTTCGCTGTACCGCCGGTAATGATGGTGCGGTCGACCGAAGAAGTTGATCCCTGGCAGGGTTACACCCCGCATTACTCCGACGGCGGCGAGGATGTCAAGCTGATCTGGTACTACGCTTATTACGGCTTCTATTTCACCAGGGAGTACCAGGGACGCGAGTTGCTGCATCTGCCGGCCGGTTCATTCAGCACTTATCATTTCCGCACCGGTCTTTATCGGAATCCGATCGACGGCGACCCGGACGTAACAGCCGATGAATACTACGTGCCGGATGTCGGCCTGGTTCAGCAGAACATCCGAGGCGGATCACTCAACCGCACCCTGAGCCTTATCAGTCAGCAGTAGGTCGCTCCCCATCGATCAGCCGGTAAAAGAGCAGGCGTTCGCGACCGTGTAAGCGGATCGGTTGTAATGCGAATCGTCCGCACAAAGTACCGGTCAGTTCCATGACGAAACTCTCGTCCATTCGGGAGAGATTGATAATCGTCCCGCCGGCGCTGTGCATGGCCGGTTCGGGCCGGTAATCCTTGGCGAGCGTTTCCGCCACGAACCGGGCTCCTTTCATCAATCGCGCCTGACTGAACTGCCGGATCAGCAACGACCGCTCCCGCTCCGGCTCGATGAATGTCAGACGGGCGCGGTCGTTTCTCAGCAAATGCAAACGATAAGAGCGGTCGGTAGTTGTCGGCGCAGGCACGCGAGCCAGATAATCAATCTGGTCGGTTCGATCTCCGAGCCGGATGCGCACGCCCTCACGCGTCGCCAGGGCCGCGGCGGTTTGCGACAGATTATCGCGGTCACATTCCCGGTAACGTACGGCGTGAACGGTGCACCCGTCAGGCGGCGTCAACGACAGCAAAGCCTCCGTTTCATCGGATGGATACAGCTTCAATTCGACTCTGGTCACGGGACCGGAGCGGTCATCGAGAAATGCGGTCAGTTCCTTGACGGAGCGACGTTCCTTGCCGCGATATCCAACCAACAGCGCCCTTACCGATTCTTCGCTGCTTTCATTCGCCGCCACGATTTTCAGTCGATCTCGATCAGCCGCCACTCGCACTTCGATCCCCTCGTAATGCGGCATGACCAGATAACGGTCGGCATCCGGCAAAAAACTCAAATCGGCCAGTTTCACCGGTGCTAGAACCGACTCCTGAGTGAGCGCCAATTCACGCGTGATGGATGTCCCCGGCGCTGCGCCGCGATAAACCAGCGAGGTTTCCAATACCCGTTCCAGCTTGCGATAGTTGTAATGACAGACAACGGCCTTGCCGTCGACCTCGTACCGCTCAAACGGTTCATGTTGGCAACGACGGATATCCTTACCGCAGATCGAGCACTCCGGCAACAGGAAGGTAAATCCCACCGAGCACTCTTTATAGATGCCGCCGTCGACATTTTCAGCCAGCGAATGAGCTCCTTCGGCGCTCTTGAGCCAGTAGAAGTAGGCTTTAACCCAACTGAGACCATCGCGTTCAACCACTACGGCGTGGAACGTTCGACCGATGGGGAGTTTGTCTTTACGATGTCCCACCATGACCGGCGAGTCGATCAGCAATTCAGCCAGGCAGGGATGTTCCACCGCCGGGAAACAGCCGCCGAAGCTGTTGACCTGATCCGAAGTGACATACATAGCCCGGATGTAGACCTCGGCCTCGGTGACCGGGTCGGGCGGATTGATGTTCTCGTTGATAAGGTGAACCAGGTCCGCTTCGGCGGTCTCAGCCGGCTCAGCCAGACGGGCCGTTACTCTTCCTAAACTGGCGCTCATAAATCCTCCGTTCTCTTTACTTAAGCGCCGGAACTGTGAAGCTGTATGAATTCTGAGGAAAAAATGCGCAGAGAGTTGCTCTGACAGGTATGGGATTCACCCCATACCCACCCTCCTCGACACAATGCTTACCGCATTATCTGACAACGTGTTAACTGTCTCGTCAAACCCCTGTAACAAGCCCGGCACAGCAGTTGCTTGAAAGATGCTTAAGAAATATATCTCAACATGAGGATGACTGCGATGACTGTATACACAAAGAAAGAAACCCACCCTCTGAAATGGCTGGTCGCCTTGATTATCTTCATCCTGGTGATGACGGTAACGTTCGACGACGTCTACGGAGTTGGTGTTCCCAGCAGTGCCGGGACAAACGTTTCTCTGACGCAGCAACATCATCCTCAAAGCCATGTCAAGGAATTGAACGGCCAGAAGAACGTGTTGGACAGCCGCGATCAAACGTATGATGTCACCAACGGCGGCGATGGCGATGACGCAGTTGAGGTCGTTCCTGAACCTAGTACTATTCTGCTCCTGCTGGCCGGTCTTGGGGCGGCTCACGTGGCAATGAGAAAGCACAAATAATCCCCATACCTGTTCCCGACACTCTATCCATTCCCAACCCCTTGAGATCCTCCTCCTCGAGGGGTTTTCATTTGGTGCGGCTGATTCTCCCCAAACGCGGTTCGATAATCGCCTCCGATCTTTTTCTCAGGGGCCACAAAGCCAGCGCCAGCGCCATGAGAGCATCGCACTCGTTGTTGTCGTCCCAACGCGCCGCTCGCAGTTCATCCTCCAGCGACCAGACTCTCCCCGGACCGTCGGGCAGCTCCCAGCGCTCGTAAGCGAGATTGCCGCGAGCATGGAACAGCTCGACATTGGCCAGCAATTGAGCCTTGGTGGAAGCGTTGAAAATAACCGCTTCCGGCTTGAATTCGGCCAACTGCTCGACAACCACGTCACCGAGGCCGGTAGCATCCACTATTAGTCTCCCGGGAAACTCCTCCTGGCGTCGCTTGATCCGGTCGATGACGATATTCCAGTCGAATCGCCGCATTCGTTCGAGTTTCACTATCCGAGCGGTTTCGCCGTGTACCGCTACAGTAACACCGACGGTAGCCGTGCGCTTGCGGGCCAGATCCCAGCCGGAGAGATACAGCGGCGGCGGTACGCTCGCCGAAGGCGACTCGATGAAACAATCCAAAGCCCGGTCGATATCGCCGCCGGGAATAATTTCGCCGCCCGTATCGACGAATTGCCCCATGATATTCTGCTGGAGTCTTCGGTCCGAGAAATACTTCACCCGGTCGTCCAGATAGTCGGCCGAGATATGACTGTTCTCACGACTGTCGCCGGATTGAAAATAACCGGGACGCTTATTATCGATCACCTCTCGCACCCGCCGGTAGAACCAATTTTTGCCGTTCGGGGTGCTGATCAGATCCAGGCGGCCCGCGCGGTCGGCCAGGCGCATGGCGATAACCTCTTCCACCACGTATTCCGGGTCGGTTTCGAACGCTACCTCGTCGAAAAGGAACAAATCGTAGTCTTGTCCAAGCAGGTATTGCCCACGGTTCTGAGTCGAGCGAGCCTCGATCAGACTGCCGTTGCCGAATTCCAGATGCGGATAGGGAGTCTGACCGTGCCCGGTTACCAACTCACTCAGCCAGTCCGTCTGGCGCACGAACCGGACTACCTGGTTGAAAATGATCGCCGCCTGATCCTGGGTGATGGAGGCCGTAACGATCCGGTAGCGGGCGTTGTTGTCGAAACGGAGTGGTCGCGGACGATAGATAGCATGATGAATCACCTTGAGAGCCGACACGAACGACTTGCCCCAGCGGTTGCCGGTTACGAGCAGATTCTCGCGCCGGTTGGATTCGGAAAGCCATCGCTCCTGTCCGGGATGAGGCGTTACTCCCAGCGCCTCACTTGCGAAATAAGCCGGATCGGTAAATCCCCGCACCCAGTCGAAATGTTTCAGCACGGGATCAGATCAATCCTGTCGCCTTGCGTTGGGCTTCGGAGCGGTCGATCAGACCGGCCTCGTAGAGACGCAGGAGACCGTCGATCCGTTCCGTAGCCACTCTGGCCGAGTCGGCCGCCTGCCAGGCCATACCGTTGTCGAAACGATATCGGCAACGATACGAAGAACCATTCAGGGCCAGATGAATGTCACCGAGCCAGCTCAGAAACGCCGCCGCCTGCGCCTGAACCGTGGTAACCTGCCGCATCACGAGGTCGAATTTGAAAGATGCCCAGGTAGTGGTATCGCCGTAAGAATAGCCCAGCAGGAACGGCGCCAGATTGGTCCCGGCGCAGATTTCCTCGATCATGGCGCGATGGTTCATGAACCAGTTGTTGCTGACGGCTCGGGTGTTTTCAGGTCCGATATACTCGATCTGTACGTTGTCCCAGGTAACCGGGTTGTCGTCCACCTCACAGGATTTTATCATCGACACGGTGCTGTCGAAATAACCATTAATGCGTTCGACATAAGCACGGTCGGATTCACCGGACAACCGTTCCGGGGGAGTGATCTTGACATGCAGACGATGAAATCCGGAATTGTGGCTGGCCCGCCGCATGTCATCCACCAACTGCTGCTCGATATAGGTTACGAACGGAATCGAGGCCAGAATCGAACGCCCCAGCGGTGTGGTGAGACCGTCGCCGAGGATGATCTGGTAGTAGTCGGCGCGGTCGAGACTGACGGTCCGGTCGCCGTTCTCCAGTTTCAGTTTCGGTACGACGCCGTCGGTATCGCAGGCAAGATCGACCGGATCGACCGGGATGAAACAGTCCAGACCGGAACCATCCTGTCGGACAGTCGCGAATCCGCCGAACAGGCCGTCGCGAAAAAGACCTCGAAACAGCTCGATCAGGAACGGCCGCAGTTCCTGGCGCCGCCCGGCGGTGGTCAATCCGATTCGGGTAGTAAGCTCATTGAGGGCGGAGCGATCAGTAGTACTTTCGACCGGCTGTCCCGAGGTGTCGATCAACTCGAAACGCCCCGGGGCTGCCGCCAATCGGCTCCAGGTCCAGACACAACTGTCAATCACCGGCACATGATCGGTAAGAAAACGATAAAGTCGGGTACGGTAGTTTCCCTGACGGATATCATCCCGGGAAATATCCAACATAGCCTGCAACTTGCGGTGCGTCATCAAACGCCGGTCGGACCTTCCTGAAGCCCGGTCGGCCGCTATGACCCGAGTGCTGATGGGCTGATCCGCCCGTTTTTTCATACGCGTAAACAGTTTCATGGCAACTCCTTTTTCCCAGAAGTCACCACCTGGCCGGTTACACAAGAGTTATAATGATTTTGATCTTAATCACGAATGACTGGTATAAGCCTTACGAAGCTGATGTAAAAACCGCTTGTGGCAGCTTATATGCGTCTCTATATTATTCAGCCTAAATGATTTAACTATGACCATAACTACCGATAATATGACTATGAAGAGCCTCGTAACAGGCATCTTGTTGATTGCAACGGCACTGCTGTTGATCTCGTGCAATGAGAGTCCGGCCGTTCGTCTGCGCTATGAAGCTGAGCGGTTGATCTATGACGCCGACCGCGTCTACCGTAGCGGTAGTGTTGGTCCCCGTCACGACGATGAACAGATCGTCCGGGAAGCGGCAATCGGTTATCGCAAGGCGATGGATTTCTGCCTGGTCTCTTTGGATTCGCTCAACGACGGCAACGATGTCGAAGTACGTCAATTGCGCTATCTGGCCTTTCGGGCGACCAACCTGCTCTCTCAGCTTCATTATTCCGCTCGACATTTCGATACTTCCGTTACTCTGCTGGAAACGTTGTTGAACAAGGTGCCGCTGCACGGCGCCGGCCGCATGACGAGCCTGCTCAACCTTGGCAAGTCACTACAATCGGCTGGTCAATGGGACAGCGCCCTGGCGGTGTACTCAACTACATTGAATGAATTTTATCCCCCTATAGATGACTCCGCGAAAGTCGTATCGACTCTGATTCAACTACCGTTCCACCTGTATCGACTCGCGGTGGTTCTGGGAGATTCAACCTTAGCGGCCAACCGACTGGACCTGGCAGAGACTTACTATCGGCATCTCCAGTCCGATTTTCCGGAATCAGAAACCTCCGCCAGCGCCGGAGCGATTCTTGCCCGGCTCTATCTGGGCATCGGCAAACCCCAGATGGCGGTGGCGGAGCTTCGAAGTCTGCTCGATCCGTCCGATCCGGCTTATATCAAGATAAGACTTCGGATGGCGGATATCATGGTGGCCTCACTCCACCAATACGATTCGGCGATTGCTATCTACGATGAAATTCGTCTCGAACTGGGTGAGGTTGATTCTCTTTACCAACCGGTTATGATGTTTAAATCGGCTCTGGCGCATCTGGAACGAGGGAATTACGATATCGCCCGTCAGATGCTGGTAGATTTGAAGCGTAACTACCAGCGATACTTCGACATGACTCCCCAGGCTCAACAGGCCATGGCACAGACTTTTGAGCGGCAGGGGAAATGGACTCGGGCTGAAACCGAATACAAATACCTGATAGAATCATACCGGGGATCCGAACCGGCTCTGGCTGCTTACCTGTATATAGCCGATAAATATCGTGAACTCGGTCAAGATGAACTGGCGGATAAATGGCTCGATGACGCCGTGGTTTATTATGACCGGCTCGCTGAAAAGAATGTCGGTACGGTGTTTGAGGTTCGCGGATTGAAGTACAAAGCCGAGGCTTTATTGCGGCGAGATGAGCCCCAGCAGGCGGCGAATATCCTGATTTCGATCTTCGATAAATACCCGGAAACCTACCAGGGCCAGCAGGCCCTCCTACAGGCTGCCGATATTCAAAGACGCCTGATTGGCAATCCGGAGGCAGCCGAAGCCCTGATCCAGCGACTCAGGTCATCGGTGACCAGAGCCGATGTATGGGAATAACAGGATCCTTTTGATAACGAAAGTGTAACATCATTGGGAATAAGGATTATTGACCATCTGGAGGAACGATGAAATCATCTGTTAAGAAACTGTTCATCCTGGCTACTTTGGCGTTGTTGCCGACTTTCGCCTGGGGACAGGTCGATCAATTCTCAGCTCTCGACACCGTATATGCCGAGGTGGGACAGATAAATGAAACGACCTGGACGATAACGGTGTCGGTATTCAACGATGAGTATGTACAGGCCCTCTCTATCCCGCTCGAATTGCATGCGGGGCAAACCAAGATTGTAGCAGATTCGGCCGTCTACACCGGCGGCAGGGTTGAGGAATTTACCTTCAAGGGATTCCGCGCCGATACTACCATTCAGTGTGTAACCCTCGGTCTGGTAGCCAATATGGGACCGACCCAGAATTTCATGCCGCCAAGCAAGGGTGGCCCGGGTCGTGTAGCCACCGTGTTCGTTTCGTCGCTTGACGGCTCCCCGATCAAGGAACTTCTGATTGACACCACCACCACACATCCGAATAATTCTCTCATGATGATCGCCTACGCCATTCAGTTCACCGACCCGCCGGATACCATCCCGCAGGCGGAAGCCGAAAAACTGACGATTGTCCCAGCGTTCGTCTTTAAAAAAGCCGAATAATTTGGTCTTCATTTCATAAGAAGCACAGCCCGGCGTTCCCGCCGGGCTTTTTTTATTATCTCTTCACCTCCCGTTCGATAAAGCATTGACCTGTCGCCGGTTGTGCGTATATTGTTAATTGATACCAGCGCTCATTCGATTTATGCGACAAGCTAAACCAGTGTTTCAATCGATATAAGTTCGTGGGATTGCTGTCGCCCATATTCACCGCCACTTAATCGGATAAAGCCGAGCCAGGAATACGGCTTTCCGATTCACTAAATGTATATGCGTATCCGGGATACTAAACAAAACGTGTTGGCCAACGTTGTTAGGTTGGACTATCTCGATATTCACCGGAAAGAAAGGAACTGACTTTGAGCCAGATGCATCCGCATAAGTTGGTTGCTGTTCTTGCAACCCTGATATTAATGATCGGAGTTTCAGTCGCAGCTTCAGAAACACCGGACTTCGTTGATCACTCCAATCCCACTCCCACGGAACTACATCGTCTCGAAGCCTACGCTAAATCACGCGGTTGGCTGGAAGGTCGATTGATTGATGAACTTAATCAGAAAAGCAGCCTGGTCAACACTCAGGAGAACTATGATGTCCTCAAATACGACATCTATATCGATGTCGACGACACGACTCAGGAATTACGCGGATCGGTCGGAATCTACGCTCGCGCCGCCCAGCCGGCCGTTAACGCTATCCAGGTCGATTTAGCCGACAACATGACGGTCGACTCGATCGTGGCTCCTTCAGGATCGCTTTCCTTCTCTCGATCCGACAACATGATACTTATCGATCTCGATAATTCCTATAACGTCGATGACCTCTTCCACCTGTACATTTACTACCAGGGACGTCCTCTCGATGCAACCTCGTTCATCGGTGGTTTCTCTTTCGATACAACCTATGCCAACGAGCCGTGCTATTCATCGTTGTCGCAACCATACGGCGCGCGAAGCTGGTGGCCCTGCAAGGATCGCAACGACGACAAGGCCGATACTTTCACCGTGTGCATCGAGGCGCAAAGAGATTTTTACGTAGCCTCCAACGGGCGCCTGGATTCGATCGTGACGCCTTTCGGCCAGACGCAGATACGCAAATTCTACTATGTCATGCCGTATCCGATGGTCAGCTACCTGTTTAGCATCGCACTATACCCGTATTATATCTTCGAGGATGAATGGGTTTACAACAACGGCGCCGACACTATGCCGATCATCAACGCCGTTTATCCCGATAAACGCGCTGCGGCTGAAGAGATGTTGGCCGTAACACCGGGAGCGCTGACCATCTACTCCGATCTGTACGGGTTATATCCATACGCCGACTTGAAATACGGCCATGCCAATTTCGAATGGACGGCGGCGATGGAACACCAGACCATGACTTCAACCTGGTGTCATCAATACTATGATTGGGGTTTCAATGAAGCGACCGTAGTGCATGAGCTGGCTCATCAGTGGTTCGGAGACATGATGACCTGTCATAGCTGGGCTGACTTATGGTTGAACGAGGGCTGGGCCAGTTATTCCGAGGCGTTGTACTTCCAGGCTCAGGCAGGCGCGAACGGCTGGAGCGCCTATCATACGTATATGGCCGGCATGGACCACACCGAAGGTGGGACGATCTACCGTTACGACACCCTCGATGTCGACAATCTGTTCGATATCATCGTTTACGATAAAGCCGCCTGGTTAATCCACATGCTGCGCGGTGTCCTGGGTGATTCGCTTTTCTTTACCGGCCTGGATGCTTATACCAGCTCTCAATACCGCTTCGGTTCGGTTACCACCGACCAGTTTATTGACCTTTGGGAACAGGCAACCGGAGTCGAACTGAGAACTTTCTTCGAAGACTGGCTCTACGGTGAATATCGCCCGCATTATCTCTGGGCTTTTCTTAACGAGGCGAACGGCGACGGTACCTATACCTCGTACATCGCCATCGATCAGATGCAGACCACCGAACCACAGGTTTTCCACATGCCGGTCGATGTCGTTTTAGAAACCGAAGCCGGCATGCAGGACACTATGGTTTTTAATCTCGATCTGCGTCGCAAGGTGTTCGTTCGCCAGCTCGATGATCCGATCGTTGACGTGCATATCGATCCGGCCAACTGGGTTATGAACTACACTACCGAGATTAACTGGAAAATGCATTTTATCGTCGAGAATGAATTGCCCGTGGCCTACACCTACCTGGACTACGAATTGCTTCTGGACACTCGGGGCGGCAGCGGTGACAATACTTTTTCCTGGATCGAGGGCTCACTCCCGAACGGTCTGGTTTTCGATCCCAACACCGCAATCATCTCCGGTCAGCCGACCGATACCGGGCAATTCACCTTTACCGTATACGTTGACGACAATTTAAGCAACTACTGGGACGAACAGCAGTTTTTCCTGCATGTCATCGAGCCGGATCTAGTCCCCGGCGATATCGACATGTCCGGCTCTCTCGACATTGCCGACCTGGTATATATGGCGACCTATATGTTCCAGGGAGGTCCGGAACCGCCGGTTATTAATCTGACAGATGTTAACGGCTCGTGCGTCTTGGATATTGCGGATCTGATCTATCTGGTCGAATACATGTTCCAGGAAGGTCCGGAACCGGTAGTTGGATGTATTGAACCATAAATAGAGATTCATATCGGAAAAGAACGATATAAACGAGGCCGGGCATGATTCGAAGAAACAGCAATAATCTCCTTATCGGTCTGACACTTGTTCTAGTCGTTTTTGCCGTCTGGTCGATCGGCGCCCAATCGGTTCCAACCGGGGATATGTCCGAGTCTCCGACTCCTTCCGAACTCCACCGCTGGCTGGCTCAGGGAAAAGCGGGAGCAACGGTTGATGCTGCCGTCAAGCAAAGTCTGCTTAAACAGACAACCGTCGAATGCACTCAGACCAATTACGATGTGCTGTTTTACGATCTCTGGCTGGATATCGACGACACCACCGAGTACCTGTACGGCCATTTGCGAACGGTATCGAAAATCGCCGAGAACAACACCAGCGAGCTTCAATACGACCTTTTATCAAACATGATCGTCGATTCCGTCAAGTCACCGGCATCAACACTTACGTTCAATCGCGACGGCGATGTTCTTATCGTGACGCTCGATGAATCGCATTCCATCGGCGACACGGTCGAAACGACAGTCTTTTATCAGGGTCATCCCGACGGAGAACATCCGATTTCCCCCGGTTTTTTCTTCGAGTCCAACTATTATACCGATCCGGTGATTTACAGCCATTCTCAGCCTTACGGGGCGCGATCATGGTGGCCCTGCAAGGATCGCCGGGACGACCTGTGCGACTCCATGGCCATAACGGTGCGTGCCTCTGACGATTTTTATGTCGTCTCCAACGGCAATCTGGACTCGGTGGTAACGATATTCGGCATGGTGCATGTGTTGAACTGGTACTATTTCCTGCCATATCCGGCTGAAACCGACCTGATCAGCCTGGCCGTAGCCGATTACGAAATATGGTACGACCAATGGTACTACAACGACGGTGCGGATTCGATGCCGATCGTGCAGGCAGTCTACCCGCAGGCGGTCGATGAATCGCTCGATATGCTGGATATCACACCCGACATCATGACTGAGCTGTCCTCGTTATACGGGACTTATCCCTACGTCAACTGCAAGTATGGCCATGCCACGACCGAGTACTGGGGCGCTACCGAGCATATTACGATGACTTCCACCAGTATTATGCCGGAATACTCCTCGTACTGGGGTTTCGAGGAATACGTAGTCGCCCATGAAATGTCTCACTCCTGGTTCGGAGATATGATTTCATGTAAAAGCTGGGCCGATATCTGGCTCAACGAAGCCTGGGCCACTTATTCCGAGGCTCTTTACTTCCAGTACAAATACGCCCATCATCAATGGCAACGATATCATGAATACATGAACGGACTCGAATACACCGATGGCGGCACGATCTACCGCACCGACACCACTACCAAAGCAGATGTATTCGACATCATCGTATACGACAAGGGAGCCTGGATGCTCCACATGTTGCGCCGGGCTATCGGAGACTCGGTATTTTTCGATGCCGTCGATGCCTACACACACTCGCAATACCGCTTCCACTCCCTGTCCACGGCTGAATATATCGATTTCTGGGAGCAAACCACCGGCCTTGAATTGAACTGGTTTTTCGACCAGTGGCTTTACGGTGAATATCGTCCCCGTTACCTTTGGGCCTTCCTTAACGAACCGACCGATTCCGGAACCTATAATATCTATCTGGCTCTGGATCAGATGCAGACCACCGAGCCCCAGGTATTCATCATGCCGGTGGATGTTGTTCTGCAACTTGAAAGCGGTCCCACCGACACGTTGCGGCTCTGGGTTGACCGACGTAAAAACGTGTTCGCTTTCGAATTCGAGTCCCCGATGGTGGACATCGATATCGATCCAGGTGACTGGTTGATGAATTACGAAACGGAAATCAACTGGCGGCTTCATTTCATCGTGCCCAATCGATTACCCGACAGTCCCGTTAACGCAGCCTATTCGATTGAGATGGAATGTCGAGGCGGCAGTGAAGATAATACTTTCAGTTTCGTCGAAGGTACTCTTCCACCCGGGATGACTTTCGATACGGAGACTGCCCTGCTGAGCGGTCGACCGACCGATACCGGAAAATACCTGTTCACCTTAATGGTCGACGACAACGGGAGTAACTATTGGGACGAGCAGGAATTCGAGTTACATATCGTCCCGCGACAGATTGTCCCGGGGGATATCAACGGTGATGAAAGCCAGGATATTGCCGACGTCGTTTTTCTCGTTACATATATGTTCCAGCTGGGACCACCACCGCCGTATCCCGAACAAGCGGATGTCAACAACGATTGCAGTATCGACATCGCCGACCTTGTCTATCTGGTAACCTATATGTTCTCCGGCGGTCCTCCCCCGCTGATAGGCTGCGCCGTGCTGTAGTGGTGCAACAACAGATATCCTGATTCAACGGGGTGTTGGTCCAATTTTTACCCGACGATTTTATTTAGCGAAGCGCCTCCCTGATTGCGCGTACCGGTTTCGACAACACGGCGGCAAGTCTCGGGGAGACCTGCCCTACATTCCATGGATGAACTGAATTATCCTTCTATCGCCAGATAAGCATCGGGGAGAAATTCAACCAGGTCGCCCGCAATCATCGAGCGTGCACCCAGATCGAGAGCAGCCAGATCCCCGGCCAGACCATGCACGAACACACCGCATACGGCAGCGTCAATCGCATCCAGCCCCTGCCCCAGCAACGAACCGATCGCGCCGGTGAGGACATCACCCGAACCGCCGGTGGCCATACCGTTGTTGCCGGTTGAGTTAACCCAGGCGTTGCCTTTGGGATCGGCAACCACCGTCGGGGAACCTTTGAGAACCAGCACTACATCGTATTCCGAAGCGAACTCGCGTGCGATGGCCAGACGGCCGTGGATGTCGGTCGGAACCGATTTCCCCGACAGCCGCTTGAACTCACCCGGATGCGGCGTTAACACCAGCGGCGCGGGACATTCGCGTACGATATCCATGTGACCGGCAAGTACGTTGAGACCATCGGCGTCGATCACCGCCGGCTTGTCGAGTGTCGTTAAAAGTCTGCGCACCAATTCCGCCGTCTCGCGATGTTGTCCGATTCCGGGACCGATAGCGATCGCATCCTGTTCTTTGAGCAATGCCCTGACCTCGCCCAAACCGCGCATCGCCAATGCTCCTTTTTTAGCAACATCAGGTAAAGGCCAGGATGTCGCCTCTAAAATCTGCGAGGCAATCAGTGGCAGACAACTGCGCGGGCAGGCGATTTTTACTAAACCGCTGCCGGAACGAAAAGCCGCCTTACCGGCCAGCGCCGCCGCTCCGGTCATACCGGTCGAGCCGGCCAGAATAAGCAGTTTGCCGAAATTTCCCTTGTGTCCTTCGGGTTGTCGTTGCGGCAGGAGTATTTTGACATCGAAGGGAGAAATCAGATCCGTTCTAAAATCGAATTTACGCAGGACCTCATCCGGTACGCCAATAGGCACGACCTGCACCGGCCCGGACAGTTCGCGGCCGGGTGAAACATATAGCCCGTATTTCGGCAGCGCCAGTGTGTACGACGCCACCGCCCGGACCACCGCTCCCTCGTGTTGACCGGTATCGGCGTTGAGACCGGAGGGCATATCGACCGCCAGCACCGGCTGCGGTTGATCGTTCATGTACTCGATCAACTCAGCGGTAATGCCGCGCGGCGCTCCGCTGAAACCGGTGCCGAAAACGGCGTCGATGATATAATCGGAATTGAGTTCCTCGGGGAGCGATTCGATGGAAATTATCTCGGTCAAGTTGAGGTCGAGATCGAGTGCCCGGTTGTAGTTAAGACGAGCATCGGGCGAGAGCTTCTCCGGTGGTCCGACAAAGAACACCTCCACCTCACAACCCGCTTCGTGTAAATAGCGAGCCACGACAAAACCATCGCCGCCGTTGTTCCCCTTACCGCAGATAACGGTGAAATAACCATCGTCTTCAGGAGAGACCATCGCCAGGATCCGTTCGGCAATTCCGAATCCGGCATTTTCCATTAACTCGGGACCGGGAATTCCAAATTGGTCGATTGTCTCGCGATCGACCTGCCGCATTTCATCCGATGTAACCAGTTTCATCGCGCTCACTCATCCATCGCGGCGCGAACGGCTTATTTTGCCTTGCCGCGTTTCGTATTCGTTTTCTTGCCCTTTGACGACGGTTCCAGGGCGAAATCAATCGCCGGGAGAGCGTCGGCAAAAAACTTCAGCGTTATGTTCTTCTTGATCTCCGGCGGAATGTCGGCGGTATCCTTCTGGTTTTCCTTCGGTAATATCACCGTCTCCACCCCGGCGCGGTAAGCCGCCAGGAGTTTTTCCTTGAGACCGCCGATCGGCAGCAGTTGCCCGCGCAGAGTAATTTCACCGGTCATGGCCAGACAGGGCTTGACCGCCCGACCGGTAAACAATGACGAAAGCGCCACCAGCATGGCGATTCCCGCCGACGGTCCATCCTTGGGCGTCGCTCCCGAGGGAACATGAATGTGAATCTGTCGGTTTTCGAAAGCATCGTTGTCGATTTTCAACTCCCCCGCATTGGAGCGCAGGAACGACAACGCCGCCTGAGCCGACTCCTTCATGACATCGCCGAGATGACCGGTGAGGGTCAGCGTATTCTTACCTTCCATTGCGGTCGCTTCGATGAACAAAATCTCGCCGCCGACGGAGGTATAAGCCAAACCCGGCACCACTCCCACCTGCCCCTTGCGTTCGAGGACTTCGCGAACGAATTTCTGCGGGCCGAGCAGCTTGGCTACCTGTTTGGCATCGACCTTGATTTTCCTCTTGTAGCCGGAAGCCACTTTCCGGGCTGCTTTTCGTGCGACCGATGCGATTTCACGTTCGAGATTGCGCAGTCCCGCCTCACGGGTATAACCGTCGATAATCGCTTTGACCGCCGAGTCATCCAGTTCGAGGTTGGCCTCGGTCAGACCGTGATTGACCAACTGTTTAGGTATCAAGTGCTTTTTAGCGATCGCCAGCTTTTCGATATCGGTATAACCGGGCAGACGGATAATCTCCATACGGTCGAGCAGAACGTTTGGGATCGGTTCGAGCCAGTTGGCGGTAGTGATGAACATGATCCCGGAAAGGTCGAACGGCAGTTCGAGATAATGATCGGAAAAGCTGTCGTTCTGTTCGGGATCGAGCACCTCAAGCAGGGCCGAGGCAGGATCACCTCGGAAATCGGAACCGAGTTTGTCGATTTCATCGAGCATGATCACCGGGTTGTTGGACCCGCAACGCTTGATCATCTGGATGATTCGTCCCGGCATCGCTCCGATATAAGTACGGCGGTGTCCCCTAATTTCGGCTTCATCACGCATGCCGCCAAGCGACACCCGTCCGAAATTACGTCCAATCGCACGTGCGATCGAGCGCCCCAGCGAGGTCTTGCCGACCCCGGGCGGGCCGACGAAACAAACGATCGGGCCTTTGACATCCTTCTTCAACTTGCGTACGGCCAGTTGTTCGAGAATGCGGTCCTTGACTTTTTCGAGACCGTGATGGTCTTCATCGAGAATTTTCTTAGCCTCGCGCAGATCGAGCTTATCGTCGGTCGCAACCGACCAGGGAAGCGACACGAGCCAGTCGAGATAAGTGCGCGCCACGGTGTACTCGGCCGATGAGGGCGACATGTGCGAGAGGCGATCCAATTCCTTGAGCGCCGCTTTCTCAGCGTATTCCGGCATCGCAGCATCGGTGATTTTTTGTTCGAACTCATCCAGCTCGGATGATCCGTCGCCGTCGCCCAGTTCTTTTCTGATCGCCTTGAGTTGTTCGCGCAGGATATAATCACGTTGTGACTTGCCTAATTCAGTGGCCGCCTGAGCCTGGATTTTCTTGGACAGCTCGAGGACTTCGATCTCTTTATTGAGAATCGCATAGACAGCTTTCAGACGTCGAAAGACATCCAGCTCAGCCAGAATCACCTGCTTGGCCTGGACAGGGATATTCATCCCGGAAGCGACAAAATCGGCCAGCTTCGACGGTGTATCCTGATTCAGCGCGGAAACGTGAAATTCCTCGGTCAGATACGGCGCCAACTCAGCCAGGTTTTTCACCCGTTCGATCACGTTGCGGCGGAGGGCTTCGAGTTCAACCGAGGAGGTATGCGTCTCGGTGAGTTCCTCGACCGCGGCCGTCAGGAACGGCGATTCGGAAGTGTATTTTTTAATCCTGATCCGAGACAGTCCCTGAATCAAAAAACGGACCGTACCGTCCGGAAAACGGAGCATTTTGAGAATGTTGCCGGTGGTTCCGATTGCGTAGAGGTCGTCGGGACCGGGATGATCCACCGAGGGGTCCTTCTGGACGAACAAACCGATACGCGCACCGCGCATGAGCGCCTCGTCGAGCAAACGGGTTTGTTCGGTGTCCTGTATCATCAACGGTACGACCAGGTAGGGATAGACGACCGTGCCTTTGAGGGGGAGTATGGACAGGACCAGTGTATCGGTAATCGGTTCTTTTTCTTTGGTTATTGACACAAACGGTCTCCTGAGATTTCACTTTTATTCGAGGGCGACATGCTCTCCATATCAATATCGGCAGGATTGCTCAGATAGTGAACACCATCGGGGAGCGCCGCCGCTCGTCAGTGTACCTTAAACATAGTTATAACGGTCACTGTTTCAAGAATTTAAGCATCGGCTCAGACGTTAAAGCGGAAGAGAATCTCGTCGCCGTCCTGGACAATATACTCCTTGCCCTCAAGGCGAGTTTTACCGGCAGCTTTCAACGCGGCGGCTGTTTTATATTCAATGAAATCCTCGTAGCGCGTCACCTCAGCGCGAATGAAACCTCGTTCGATATCGCTGTGAATCGTACCGGCAGCTCGGACCGCTGTCGTTCCTTTGCGAATCGGCCAGGCGCGAACCTCGGTCGGACCGGCCGTCAGAAACGAAATCAATCCCAACAACGCATACGATTTCTGGATTACTTTCTCCATCGCCGATCCGCGGACACCCAATTCCTCGAAAAACGCTTGTTGCTCCTCGGGATCGAGCCCGACCAGCTCCATCTGCACCTTGCCGCAGATAACTTCCAGTTCGCATTTGCCCGGACTGACAAAGGACTTATACTCATCCGTTAATTCATCCTGCCGCGCCAGATCACTCTCGGCAATGTTCGGCACCACCAGAACCGGCTTGAGCGTCATGAACCGATAGCCGCGAAGCATCTTCCGCTCTTCATCATTCAGTTCCAGCTCGATCAACGGTCGCTCTTCTTCGAGACAAGCCTTGAGCTTTTCAAGAAGTTCCAGCTCGCGCATCATCGACTGATCACCGGTGAGTTGTTTGCGGCGGGATTTGTTCTCGATGTTGTTTTCGATAATCACCTGGTCGGAAAGAATCATTTCATCGAACAAATTGCGCACGGCGGCTTTTGGATCGGTATCGGGAGAGAACGCATCGATCACCATGATCAGGGCATCCATCTCCCTCAGCTCGGGGGTGATATCGATCGCACCGGATTCTTTCCCTTTGCCGGTGAAACCGGGAGCATCGAGAAAATCGATTTCGGCGTAAGTGATTTTCTTGGGATTGACAATTTCGGCCAGCTTGTCGAGCCGTTCGTCCGGGACTTTGATAATGGCCCGGTGTGAGGCCTGACTATAGTCGCCGACCGCTTCTTCTTTGCCGGCGGCGGCGTTAAAGATAGTCGTTTTGCCGCTCTGAGGCGGTCCGATTATTCCTAATTTCATAGGCTGGAAAGTACGCTAATCGGGCGATCATGGCAAGTGGTTGTTAGAGACAGCAGGGTTGATAACTCGGGCGGGTCCGTCTTCGAATCCGCTCATTAACTCATTTCGTGGGCGACAGACGTCCGGTGGCCCACCCGTCCACGGGTGGGATTATAAGGTGGATACAAACCGGGTAGATAGGTAACAATGTCATTTCGTGGGCGGCAGACGTCCTGGTCTGCACCTGCACCAGTAGCCAGACGCACGGCTCGCTTGTCGTCACCCCGGCGGAGGCCGGGGACCAGCGGTGCTGCAGGTCTCGGAGAGACCTGCAATAACAATTGTCGAAACCTTGCAGGTTTCGACCCCATCTCTTGATGCCGGCCTTCGCCGGCATGATATTCCCCTGGAACGTCTTCGAGGAGTGTCGTATGTCGGGTTCCGGAGTGCGCGCGCGCAAAGCCACGCGAACGCAGAAACCTGAATCCCCGCGAATCGTTTGATAATGCCCCATCCAGGTCCTTGCGAGAAGCAAAGCGACGAAGCAATCTCACCTTCCCGACATCAAGATTGCTTCGCTTCGCTCGCAAAGACGACACAAAACAGGCCTACGAGGAACTGTCAGGTAGAGACGTCCAACGGCACATCAATCCCACCCGTGGACGGGCGGGCCACCGAGTTTCTACATATAGCCAGGGACTGCGGATTCTTGTTTTTACCGCTCCGCCGGTGTAGTTTGTTCGTAACGTTCGGGAGGTTCATGTGTCGTTCTCTTAAGAATATGGAAAACAACGATCGGACAGACTGGAGCGCCTTCCGCCGGGGCGACCGCTCGGGCATGCAGCGCCTCTACGACCGCCACAGCTCGGCCGTAATGAGTTTCTGCCTCGCCCTATGCGGGGACCGAAACGAAAGCGAGGACACCGTGCAGGAGTCGTTTCTGCGACTCATGCGCGAGGCTCGTTCGCACCGCACGGTGAACTCCATACGCGGCTGGCTGATCGTAACCGCCCGCAACCTGATCCTCAATCGGCGGCGGCGCGCGAGCTGTCGATCGCTGGATCAGCTTCCCGAGAATTATCTCTGCGCCCCGAACAATCCCGAGTTCGGCACGACCTTAAGCCGGGTACTGGCCGGACTGACCGTGGCCGAGCGAGAATTGTTGCTCCTGCGGGAGCAACAGGGCTTTGCCGTCGCAGAGATTGCCGGAATGCTGGGCTTGTCCGAAGAGAACGTGCGGGTGCGACTCTTTCGCATTCGCAAGAAGATAAAAGATAAGGAGGTTTTCTTGAAATGAAGACCTGTGAAGAAATACAAAAGTCGATCTCCGACCGGCTCGACAGCGGCACGATGGATATCCCGCCCGAAATCGAAAAACATCTGAAAGATTGTCCTGATTGTCGCCGCTTCTTTGAAGGCGTGCAACTATTACGGCAGGAACTTACTTCCATGCCGGAGATTCGTCCCGAACGAGGGCTCCCCAACGAACCGGATGTAATCCCCTGGTACCGACACTCGATCCGAGTCCCCTGGCCGGTAGCGGCGGCGGTACTTCTGGCGGCCGCCTGGGGATGGCTCACCCCTTGGTCTCAAAACATCGGACCAGAACAACCACCGGCGGCAATACAACAGGCTCGGTTCGTTCAGGTAATAACCTGCGAACCGGTCACGGCCGTATCGGTCGAAATTCCCGTCACCCCCAAAACGGAGAGGGACAGTATATGAAACGATATACCTGCCTAATGCTGATATTGCTGTCGGCGGCAGCCTCGTTCGCCGCTGCGCCGGACAGCACGTATCTTGAAGTCCGCTTGATGTACCTCGAAGACACCCTGCTGATTGACGGCGGTATGTCCGGCGAATGTTTCTGCACCGGCTCCGTTCCCTGTACCGGTGTGATGTACTGGACCGCCAACGAGAAATCAGTCCAGGTGGGATCGATCGATCTCGAAGCCTCAGGTGTCAACCGCCAGATTGTTTTCGATCTGCGACTGATGGATCGCAGCTATGGAAGATTCATCGAGGGCTCGGTGATCGTAATGAACCTGACCGATCAAGTCGGCAAGAACTACTATGATATTTCCGATGGCCGAGCGATTCCGGTTTCCTCCGCCCTTCCCGGCGATGCGCCGATATTTATTCCCCTGGGAATCGGCCCCGAAGGCCGCAAGGGGGTATTGAGTGTCACCGCCTCTCCCGAACGCACGGGCCTTCCGACCGAATGTGGCCCGCAACGGATCGGAATCATTTCGCGAAGACTCAACGATCCTTCGAGCCGCGATCGCCACTATGCGGATCGTCCGTTGGCGCAGACCGGTAACGAACTGGGGACCTGGTTTTCACGCACGGTTAACGGGACTACAGCCCTGCTTGACTACAACGTAGTGGTGTCGTTTTCGGAAGATATCGGTTCGATCACGGAACCGACACGCTGTGCGGTGGAATTCCAGCGTACTTATTCGATTGACTCCGATTGTATCGACCAGGCTGATTTTTCTCCCGACCATCGCTACAACTCGGCCCAGAGTCGCAGCGTGGTGATTTCGCCGGATGCGATTCTCAAACTGGTATTTCGCCCGGACACGCCTTCCGTTCTGGGTTTTGATATCGAAGACACCCTGATCATAAACGCGGGGAAATGATCCGTAAAGGTTGACGAAGTTCCCATTTCGCCGAAACGTGTCGCGCCCCCGGCCATTGGGGAGCGTCGACACGTTGTGCGATGTGAGATAGATGCCACTCCTACCAGCAGGAAGGAGCGCTGCCGCCCTGGAACATGTAGGTGACCAGATCGACAAGATCGGCAATGTCGGCGATAGAGCCATCACCGTTGATATCACATGCCGCAGGAAGAGGCGGTTCAGGCCCGCCCTGGAACATAAAAGCCACCATATAAACCAGATCGGCGATGTCAGGTCCCGAACCATTGCCGTTGATGTCGGCACAGATAGGGTGAAGAATCATCCGCGCGATATAACCATCGGTATTACCCCCGCGATGACTGTCCTGAAAAGCAGCTTGCATCGGGAAGTCGGTTGAATAGGTGTAACCGGCTACGAACAGGCTGCCGCTGAACCCGACTGAAGTCCCGTAGTCCAGTCCGGTGGAACCACCCAGGTAACTGCTCAAATTGAGCGTGGAGCCATCGGCGCTGATACCGGCCACGAAGACATCCGAAGTACCGTTCAAACCGGACTGATAAGGGTCAACGGTTGGAAAGTTATTGGAGAAAGTCTCCCCGGTCAGATAGATCGTTCCGGTAGCCGCATCCAACGCCACCGCCTGACCGTAATCAGCGGAAACGCCACCTAAATAGGTGCTGAACTGAAGCGCGGAGCCATCCGGTGTAACCCGCGAGATAAAAGCATCCCATCCGGTCTGGTCCGTTTGTAACTCGGCAACGATTGGAAAATCCGCTGATTCGGTCGATCCTGTCAGTGTCGCGGCTCCGCCTGATCCAAAAACCAACCCACCCAGCAATTCATTGGCTGATCCGCCCAGATAACTTGAATATACCAGCCCGTTACCGGCGGCGTTGAAACGAGCGAAGAAGATATCGGTCGCTCCCTGGAGTGTCGACTGCAGCGGATTCTGGAGCGGGAAATTGGCTGAATTGGTTTTACCGGCGATCCCGACTCCGCCGGTATCGGCCCAGGCAATTGCCTGCCCGTAGTCGTCACCCGCGCCGCCTAAATAAGTGCTGCCTGAAACCACCCCGGTCGCGGAGTACATCGTAACGAACGCATCCGGTTTATTCGAAGAAGCCAAAGCCGCCTGGAACGGATTGAGGGTAGGGAAATCGGTCGACTTGGTTTCACCGGTAACGTACACCGTACCGGCGGGAGAAACGGCAATGTCGCGGCCGTAATCATCCATGGCGCCTCCAAGAAAAGTGCTGAACACGAGGCTGTTGCCGGAAGCGTTAAGAACCGTTACGAAAGCGTCGAACTTCTCCCCCGCCAGAGTCGGATCGGCGGCGTTCATAATCGGAAAATTCGATGACTCCGTCTCCCCCGTTACATAAATCCGACCGTTCGACCCGACTGCGATACCGCGACCGTAGTCGTCCCACATACCACCCAGGTAAGTTGAAAAAACAAGAGCATCACCGGCAAAAGAGAGTTTGGAAACAAACGCGTCGATACCGGCAAAAGTGGTCTGGTAAGGCGTCTGTAACGGGAAATTACGTGAGGAAGTATACCCAGTGACATACACCGAACTGGTAGCATCTACAACCATATCTTCGATAATGTCGCTCCCGCCGCCGCCGAGATAGGTCGAATAAGCCAGGGTGGGATCGATCACCAAAGGGCGAGTCGGATCATAGTCGCCGATCTCAAACCCAAAACAGAATCGATCGACCAGGCGGTAAGCACCAGTAACCGATGACCGGCCATCGGATGAAGCCTGAAAAATCTGCGGACATTTCTCGATTACCCGGTTCCAGGGCGTACCAATGACCAATTCCCCGGCCTCATTAACTGTCATTGATTCCGCACCGTCATAGTTAATCCGGATCAAACCGGGATCGGCTCCGGGGGCGACAATGAAATCGTATTCCAGAAGGCCGTCGCCGCGACCGTAAAAACGAAGATCAATACCGGGATAGACCTGGGACAGACACACCGCCCGATAGCCGGGAAGATCGGTCCACCAACCCCGGGGATCATTGCCGATCAGGAAGTTGGTATGCCGCTCGATCGACTCCTCACCGACGGCGACAAACTCCTCACGAGCACCGGGTAGTGTGACACGTAATAAAAGCTGTTCGTATTGACCGCCCCGGGGCGATCCCGATGTTGCGGCAACACTGCGCCGGGTCATTTGATAAGTGATCCCGGTACGAGTAATCCAGATAGTTACGGGACCGGCATCGGCCTGAAAAAGCACCTGACTGTCCCACTGACCAACGTTCGGGGTGAAGGTCAACGGGAGATTCTGAAGCGTTTCGACAATGTCTCCGCTCAGCTCGCCACGTACACCAGTGCCTGAAACCAGCACCATACCGGCGAGCAGCCACGTAATAAGGCGTGACTTCATCGGTTATAACTCCGCTTAATGAATGGTAATAAAAGACAGGTACGTTTAAAACACCGCTCCGGGAAACAGATCGGACTGCAAACAACCGTTGATCGGCGAAAGTCGTGAAGGAAGGCTCAACGGTTACACCGAAATGTCCCCGCTAAGAGGATGCCGGAATATAACGCCGGTAAAGCAGATTTACCTAAGGGTATATTTGATCGCGCAGTAAATATAGGCGAAGGGTCAGGCATAAGGCGTGCTAACCATTCGTAGGCGTCAACATGGCGTCGGCATCGGACATGAGTTTCGACAGGCAGGTCAGCTTGCATATCACTTAAAAGCGCAGGTTCGAAGACGGACCTGCGCTGCGGACGATTTGCTTTCTCTCTGTAGATATAGTCTTCGAATCCACCAAAAGCTATACTCTCATAACCGGGATCACGGTCTATTAAGGATCACTCCTTCACCAATCCCCGCAACACAGCCAGGTTCTCGATATCCTCGGCCAGGTCTTCCCCCTTGGGAGTTTCGAGAATCATCGGAATGTTCTTGAGGCGACGGTCGTTGACCAGATTGCGAAATCCCTCCAGGCCAATTTGCCCCTTACCGATATGCTCATGACGATCTACCCTCGAACCTAACTCCCGCTTGGAATCGTTGACGTGGATAATCCGAAGGAGATCAAGTCCTATCACCTTGTCGAAAGTATCAAACGTCTTTTTGTATTCCTCAGGATCGCGGATATCATAGCCGGCGGCAAAAATATGACAGGTGTCGAGACATACTCCCATGTGTTGTCCGTTTTCAACCTTATCGATGATCCCGGCCAGTTGCTCGAATGTGTAACCCAGATTTGATCCCTGTCCGGCAGTCGCTTCGAGCAGGAGTGTGACAGAGTTGTCGGGAAGTTTCTCGAACATGCGATTGATATTCTCGGCAATACGGAGCATCCCGGTTTCTTCGCCCGAGCCGACATGCGATCCGGGGTGCATGACCAGATTAGGAATCTTGAGCACATGGCAACGTTCCATTTCTTCGGTCAAAGCCGCAAGAGAGCGGTTGGCCAGATCGTCTTTGGGAGAAGCGATATTGATCAAATAACTCGTATGGGAAACTACCGCGGCGACACCGGTCTCCTTTTGGAGGGCAAAGAATTTCTCGATCTCGTCATCGGTCAGCTTCTTGGCCCGCCATTGGTTGTTGGATTTGTTAAACAGTTGAACGGCATCACAACCCGCCTTTTGCCCTCGTTCAATGGCAGTGTAAACACCACCCGCTATTGATTCATGTGCTCCGAATATCATATATCTGGCCCCGTATTCCTGAATTATCCCCGTTCTCGGTCGACCGATTTATTGGCCGTCTAAACTGTTATCATTAACCAAATTACTCGGCATGGGTTCCCTCGTCAACCAATTCGCCATAGAATTACTGACATCCCCTGTCACCTCCCTGTCGCATGTTGGATCAGAAAACAGAAAACCCGTTATAAAGGGGAGTTACGATGCAACAACCAATTACTATCCGAGACACCGAAATAAAGGTAACCGATATCCTGGCGATGATCGCCAAGGGATATTCGTATTATCAGATTCTGCTCCATGACTCACGACTCACCCTGTCGGACATCATGGTCACGGCCAAACTTGCCAACGAGTTGATCGAACAATTCGTGACACCGGAGCAACAGCTTAACGTCGAGGGAGAAATCCGCATCCGCGCTTCCGGCGGTCGGATCGTTAACCTCTCCGAAATGCGCAAGGAGTACCCGCGAGCTTTTGCCGAATGGAGTAAGGCTGAAGAAAGCCAGTTGGTGGAGCTTTATCGCTCGGGACGGAGCCTTCAGGAAATCGCCCGAGCGCTGCAGCGCAAGCGGGGAGCGATTCGTACCCGGCTTCAGAAGCTGGGTGTGTTGGAAACCGACGACAAAGACTAATCCTCTTGAAAAAAACAGGGCTTATTTGTCGTTGCATACATCGACCGGCTTTGCTATTATAAAGTATACCGTTCATCACGTTGTCAAGCTTCAGGGAGATATGTATGCATAAGTTGGCATTGATTACCACAATAGCGCTGTTAATCGTGGGATCGACAGCGGTGGGACAATCCCCCGATACCGTTCGGATAGGAGATGGATTCGCCTATTACATGGGGAATGGTGTAATTCGTGTCCCGGTCTACATGAACAATCGCTCCCATGAATTGATCGGTGCAAGTTTGTCTTTCACGGCAAGCACAACCAGTCCCGGAATTTATGCGGATTCGATCACTCGTTCGGGCCGAACCTCAGGAACCAACATTTTTGATTTATTCATGTCGTTCAGTAACGGATATTACAGTGAGGGCGGCACCATCGATTCGATCTGCGCCGGGTTTATTTCCATGCAGCATTACTTACCGGCGGGCGCCGGTGAAATCGGCGAGATGTGGTTTTCGAATGTTTGGCCGGGAGATCTTTTAAGCTTCATTAAAATCGACACCCTGGGCGTCTGCAGCAACGAAGTCGGCGGATCGGGGTGGGATAATCCGTTGACTTTTCTAACCAGCCACTTGCAGGTAATAGAATCAGATCTGGCCATTTCCTGCGCTAGTGAGTACAGTGTACAGGCTACGCACTTACTGTCCTTCCCGATCACGGTGTACGGTCTTAACACCCCGGTCAGCCTGCAAATCAATGATTTCTACGGCTACTGGTCGGAGTTCCCGGAACCGTCTCTCACGGGTGACGGGCCATGGACTTTCAACTGGCAACCGGCCTATGGCAATGTCGGAGACTTTACGCTTGAACTGCTGGCCACCGATGCGTTAGGGAACACTTCCACCAGAAACGTATCGATTCACGTGACCGAAATCACCGGTGATCCCGGCGATGTCCTCCGAGGCGACATGAATTGCGACGGGAATATCGATATCACCGATCTGCTGCTCCTGGTAAACTACATGTTCAACGGCGGTCCTCCCGCGGATTGTAACTGATCGTCCCCAAAAAAAACTACGGGCGGTCCCATGCCGGGCCGCCCGTTTTTATTTACCTGCCGCTGGTTGTCTTGTTATTCCTCGACAATCGCCTCCGCCTCGATCTCGACCATCCAGTCGTCTCTAACCAAACCACTCACCACCACCATTGTCGATACCGGCCTGACATCGGCAAAAAACTCGCTGTGAGCCTGACCGACATCTCTCCAAACCGAGGCTTCGGTGATATAAGTACGGGTACGAATAACATCAGACATCAACCCGCCGCTGTTTTCCAGCACCGATTGGATTATCTCAAGACAACGTCTGGCCTGACCATAAGCATCCCCCGGGCAGGCCGTGGAGCCATCAGCAGCGATTGGCGCCGTACCGGAAACGTAAATATGGTTACCTACCCGAACGGCACGTGAAAATCCTAGCTGTTCCTCGAAAGGGGACGTGGAAAAGATATTCTTTCTGGCCATATTGCCTCCTATTGATCAGAATGAACCCGCAACTCCCGGCGGTACTATAATCTATATCATTTTTATCGGTCATTTTTCAACAAGGGTTGACCATAGCCGAAAATAATGTTGAACCGTCAGGATTTGGCCGATATGATTGACGTGGGTCAGGAAAGATTGATACAAAGTGTTTATAGACAAAGGAGTAATCATGAGACTGTTATTGACGGGACTGATCGTAATCGCCCTGATCGGCGGCTGTGGCGGCGGCAAGACCGTAACTCGCCTCGACACCGACTCGGTCACGGACCTTTCGGGTCAATGGAACGACACCGACTCCCGGCTGGTTGCCGAGGAGATGATATCCGACTGCCTCAACCGCCCCTGGTACACCGACTACATGCAGGCCAAAGCCGACAAGCCGGTAGTGACGGTCGGAACGATCCACAACGAAAGTTCGGAGCATATCAACACCGGGACCTTTATCGCCGATTTCGAGCGGGAGTTGATCAACTCCGGCAAGGTGCGATTCGTAGCGGCCAAGGAGCAACGGTCCGAGATCCGCGAAGAACGCCAGGAGCAGCAGGAATTTGCCTCACGTGAAACAGCTAAAAAGTTGCGCGAGGAGACCGGCGCCGATTTTATCCTCCAGGGCTCTATCAAGACCATCACCGACCAGGAGGAAGGTAAACACGTTACTTTTTATCAGACCGATCTCGAATTGATCAATATCGAGTCGATGGAGAAGGTCTGGATCGGCACCAAGAAGATCAAAAAGGGAATCTCCCAGGGCAAAACCAAATGGTAATCTGATTTGTCCCGATCAATTCAGTCATTCCGGCTTCTTCTCGGCCTGATCGTTATCGGGCTGCTGAGCGGTTGCGGCTCCATGGCGACCCGTTTCGGGTTCTACGAGCCGATAACCGCTCAGGTCCGAGCCGACAGTCTTCAGACGGCGGTGCAGTCGCTCGAAACGGCGCGGGAGAAGAACAAATTCGGTGAAAAAGATCGCCTGATTTATTTCATCGATGCCGGTATGCTCAATCATTACGCCGAGAATTACGAGATAAGCAACGAGAAACTAACCCAGGCGGAGCAGGCCGCCGATGAGCTTTTCACCAAGTCGGTCTCCAAGGCGATGCTCTCGACCGTGCTCAACGACAACGCTCTCGATTATTCCGGCGAAGACTACGAAATCCTCTACACCAATCTGATCAAAGCTCTCAACTATGCTGCTCTCGACGATCATGAAGATGCCCTGGTAGAGATACGGCGCGCCAACCTCAAGCTGGATCTGCTTAAAACCAAATACGCCGATGCGGCCGCGGTTTTTCGTGAAGAATCACGCAAAGACACCAGCTATATCGATTTCGATTACGACGTCAAGGAAGTTCATTTTTACAACGATGCCTTCGCGCGCTGGCTGAGCATGCACCTTTATGCCGCTGACGGCAAATACGATGATGCCCGCATCGACGAGGAGCAACTGCGTCAGGCGTTCACCCTGCAACCGAACGTCTATGACTTCACCCTGCCCGAGGTGACCTACGCCTCAGACGAGGGAGCCATTCTGGCCGTTGTCGCTCTGGCAGGTTTAGCTCCCAACAAGCAGACTCTCAGTCTTCGCCTGCGCACCGACAAGGACCTGAATCTGGTACAGGTCCTTTACGACGGTCCCGACACCAACCAGGTCGAGTACGCACATTTTCCCGCGCCGATCAATGAGGACTATTATTTCAAGTTCGCCATCCCGCAGTTGGTTGATCGGTTTTCCGACGTCGGTTCGGTACAACTGACAATCGACGGGCAACCGGCGGGTGAGTTGAACCTGATTGAGGATGTCAACAAAGTGGCGCGGGAAACGTTTGACGCTAAAAAATCCTGGGTGTTCATCCGAACAATAGCGCGAGCCCTGGCCAAGGGACTTGCGGCACATCAGCTCAAGGAAAAAGCCGACACCGGCGGACTCGAAGGCTGGCTCAAGAAGCTGGCGGTCGATGTCGCCACCGATCTCAGCGAAAACGCCGATCTGCGCTCATCGCAATATCTGCCGGGGAGAATTTTCGTCGGAGATTTCGTGGTTCCAACCGGGCCGCACGATCTGACGATCGAATTCTACAGCCGGACCGGACATCTCATGACAACTTCTACCTATCAAAACTACCAGGTGCTGGAACAGGGACTTAATCTGGTTGAAGCTTTCAACCTGAACTAGTCAAGTTCGACGGGGGGGGATTTTGAACCCTCGGCGGTGGGCCTCACTATCGACAAATAGCCCTAAGCTATTGTTAGACAACGCTGATTCGCAACCGTAAGATTAACAGCAGTTGACGGGGTGGCTCTTGTAAAAAAACGTGCTGCAGTCTGTCAGACTTGCAAGCATCGTGCGTCACTTGTTTCATAGGTCGGGCATTTACCTCACACCGGCCTGTATCACCGCTATTCCATTCTATGTTGCAGTCCTTAACAGGACTGCATACAGACAGAAATAATACCTTATGTGAGGTATCGATTTGTGGCGTCGTGTCTGATAATCTAAGGAGAAGAGATTCGATGAGAGCTAGATTGTCAATTAAAGTATTGATTGTATCGGCTGTCCTGGTGGTCGTCGCCGTTTCACCGGCAGCAGCCTACAACTGGCCGGTGTGGCCGGACTCGACCTACCACGCGGTATCGGCGCATTACGGTATTTACCTGCAAAATCCGGGCGAGCCGCCGTTCATGCACAGCGGTATCGACATCGCCGTACCGTACCTGACCCCGGTCTTCGCCATGAAATCCGGCTGGGTCAAAACCGTAGTGACTAATAGCGACTCTTACAGCATGTGGCGGATCATAATCGGCGACTCATCCGGAACCGAGGAATGTGACGCCTGGATGTACGCTCACCTCGTGAGCACCAGCATCGCCGGCATTCCCGGACAGTATATTGAGGCAGGTGACTCTATCGGCGTCGTGGTCAACTGGCCGTCCAGCCCAACCACCACCGAGCATCTTCATCTCTCGAAAATTCGGTATTCCGGCACCAACCACGCATGGTCAACCGGCTGGGACTACTGGCGCTATTACGATAATCCGCTCGAATTCCTGGAGCCGATTAACGATACCATTCCCCCGGAGATAACCCCTGCCCTGGGTGATCAGCTTCTGGCCTTCTGTACCAATCAGACCGACAGTTATTTCGCCGAGGGCGCCCCGATCAGCGGCGACGTCGACATCATCGCCTGCATTCACGATTTGCACAATTTCGATGTCTTTCGCTCGGTCCCTTACGAAGTGAAATACAAAATCGAGGGCGATTCTTCGATCGACTGGACTCGTTCGGTGCGTTTCACGCACGAACACGGTTCCTACGATGACATGGCTGACCTGACCGAGACGGTCTATCAGGATGACGCCACTTGCAACAGCTTCGATGCGCCGGGGAACACCTATCGCTATTATTTCAATCTGACCAACAGTGACGGCGACACGATCATCGAACCGGAGCATCAGGCACTCGGCTGGAATACCGTTTTCTTTCACAACGGCGATTACGAAGTATTCGTCAGCGCCTCCGATCTGGGCGGCAACGTGACCACCGATTCCATGACTATCACGGTGGCCAACGAGATACTCTTGTCGGGTACGGTCGGCCTCAGCGACAGCTACCCCAACCTGGCAGGATCGATTATCAGCGCTGCGCCGTGCAGCGCCGTCGATACGACCGATGAAACCGGCGCGTTTTCACTACTCTGCGGCGGAGCCGACCAGACCATAACGATTGAACGGCTGGGCTATGCTACGATAGATACGGTGCTGATGATGACCGAGGAACGAACACTGGATGTCGTACTTGAGGGAACCGGTTTCGTTTGCGCCGACATCGACTACAGCGGTTCGGGACCGGACATCGCCGATTTGGTCTACCTGGTAACCTATATGTTCCAGAACGGACCGGAGCCGCCGTTGATGCGTGCCACGGACATCGACGGCAGCGGCTCGTATGTAGATATTGCCGATCTGGTTTATCTGGTCACGTACATGTTCCAGAACGGCCCGGACCCGATCTGCAGTTAAATCTCCACCCGCGCGACACAACGGACAGCGGCAGGAGCACGGTGCTCCTGCCGTTGTCATGTTTGGGACTGTCCGGAAAACGCATCAGTCTTCCCCCTCACCCTCTTCGGCCGAGGCGGAGACAAACTCCGCTGCTATACGTTGAAGAAACCTGCACTCGATAGCGGGTGGCCTGGTGTCGCCCGCATTGCCAACGTGTCCAGCCGAATGTTCGGACGTATGGTTTATTCAACGCTCTTCGCCGGCGGTGCAACCGGCTCGCCGGTTGCGGTGTATACCGCCGCAATGCGATCCTGCGCATTCTCCAGCCAGGTCATTACCGAATCCAACACCGCTCCTTCCAGTTTGGCCTCGGGATGGGTCCATAGATACGATGGAAGCGGCATCTTGCCTTCGCTGATCTCCTCCTCCATCTCATGCAGCAACTCGCCCTGAGCGCCTCTGCCTCGGAGCGGGAATCCGGCGGTGAAATCAAGATGCTCGCGGCCTTCGGAAATATGGTCGCGCATGATACCGTTCATAACCGGGAGATTGAAATACCACGGCAGTTTATCGCGATGGCTGTGGCAGTCGTAACAAGCCCGATTGAAAATCGGTTCCACTTCCGTAAAATGGAGCCCGATTTCATCATAAGCCGTCATCAACGCCGTCTGTGTTTCGGGCGGGAGACCGGCCGTATCCAGATTCGGCTCAACCGCCTCGAAATCATACTCGCGATCAACGTCTTTGGGCCAGGTGACCCAGACGAAAATCACCAGCAGGATCAGGATTATCGCCGTCCAGCGAAAACTCCGTCGGCGATTGTTATTGTCTTCCGACATCATTTAGCCCCTTTTCCTTCGACCGCTTATTCGGTCTTGAAGTTCATCGAGAGAATTTTTAACTCGGTCATATCCTCGATCGAATAACGCACTCCCTCGCGCTTGAGCCCGGAGGACTTCACTCCACCGTAAGGCTGATGATCGGCCCGGTAAGTCGGGATGTCGTTAATCACCACACCGCCGCATTCGATATATTTATAAGCGTAGAAGATATCCTTCACGCGGTTGGTGAAAATTCCGGCCTGAAGACCGTAGTCGGAATGGTTGATTTGATCCACGACCGACTTGAAGTTTTTGTACTTCATAATCACAGCCAGCGGCGCGAACGCTTCCCTGGAACAGACATCCATCGAGGTCTTGACATTGGTCAACACCGTCGGCCGCAGTTGATTTTTACGCGCCGTGCCGCCGGTCAGTATTTTCGCTCCCCCGGCCACCGCCTCCTTGATCGTCTCAAGGGTGGCTTTGACTGCGTCGGCGGAGACCATCGTGCCGATATCGGTTTTCTCGTTAAGCGGATCACCGATACGGAGGCCCTCGACCTTCTTCTTGAACATCTTAAGGAACCGGGGATAAACCTTCTCGTGCACGTAGATCCGCTGGACCGAAATACAGGATTGCCCGGCCGCCGCGAACGCTCCATAAAGCAAACGACTCGCGGCAAAATCGAGATCGGCGTCGTCGGCAATCGCCACTCCGGCGTTGCCGCCCAACTCCAACACTACTTCCTTTTGTCCGGCGTGGTTCTTGATCCACCAGCCGACTTCGGACGATCCGGTAAAAGTCACCAACTTCACGCGGGGATCTTCGAGCAGCGGCGAGGACTCACGCGATGATCCCGGAAGAATCGACACCGCTCCTTTGGGGTAGTCGGTTTGGTCAATCAGTTCGGCGAGCAACAAAGCCATGATCGGCGTCGATGAAGCCGGCTTCAGAACAATCGTATTCCCCGATGCAATGGCCGGACCGATTTTGTGTGCCACCAGGTTTAGCGGGAAATTGAACGGCGAAATACCGGCGATCACGCCGCGCGGGAAACGCCGCACCAGGCCCATGCGCTCCTCGGAGCCGGGCGACCAGTCCAAGTCGATTATTTCGCCGCCGATCCGCTTGGCCTCCTCGGCTGCCACCCGGAACACGCCAATGGAGCGGCTGACTTCGCCCCGCGAGTCCTTGAGCGACTTACCCAACTCACGAACCATCATCCGGGCCAGCTTGTCCGCGTTTTTCTCGATCCCGGCCGCTATCTGAAGACAGGTCTGCTCGCGCTTGTAGCTGGGCAATTCGCGCGTAACGGCAAATGCCGCCTGGGCTTTCTTGATCGCTTCGGTATAATCGGCCTTGGAAGCGGACGCTACCGTTCCCACCAATGCGCCGTCGTAGGGTGAGATTACCTTGATTTTTTCCGGTCGGTCGACCCATTCGCCGCCGAGGTACATCTTGTATTGCTTGGCCATGATACTATCCTTATCTCTTACTGAATATCTCTCTTGTTCAAAAAGCCCCTCATATCGGGCACACCAGTTTCCCCAGTCGTTTGGTCAGCTTCACGTTTTCGCTGTAATCGACCGGACAGTCGATCACCACCGGGCCTTTCAGGCGGAACGCCTTCTTGAGCACCTGCGTCAAATCGTCCCCCTTCTTCACCCGGATACCATGCGCACCGTAGGAGCGGGCCAGTTGGACCCAATCCGGATTTTCGAAGCGAGTAGCGTAGGCCCGGCCGAATTTGTTTTTTTGCTTCCATTCGATCAGGCCAAGGGTGCCGTCGGACCAGATCATGTTGACCGTGTTGAGTTTCAGGCGTACGGCCGTTTCCAGCTCCTGAACGTTCATGAGAAATCCGGCATCGCCGGAAATGGTCATGACGCGACGTTTCGGATAAACCAGCTTGGCGGCGATACCGCCCGGCAGAGCGATCCCCATCGAGGCGAATCCGTTGGAAATGATGCAGGTGTTCGGCTCATGCACGAGGAACATACGGGCGATCCACATTTTATGAGCGCCGACGTCCGAAATCAACACATCCTCGTCGGCCAGCACCTCGCGGACATCGTGTAAAATCTTCTGCGGTTTGAACGGGAAGGCTTTGCTCTTGTCGTACTGGTGGATATCCTTCAGAATCGGACGGCGATGTTTGAGAGCGTATTTCCCGGTTTCACGCGGCAACGTGTCGTCGATCCGCTCATTTATTTCCCAGAGCGTCGAGGCGATATCTCCCACTACCTCACAGACCGGATTGTACCAGTAGTCGACTTCAGCCGGAGCGAAATCTATATGGATGATTTTCTTTTCTCCGTTCGGATTCCAATGCTGGGGAGAATACTCCACAATGTCATAACCGAGACAGATAATCAGATCGGCCTCTTCTATCGCACAGGTGATATGATCCCGGCTCTGCAAACCGATCGTAAAGAGGTTGTAGCGATAATCAACCCCTGCCGCTCCCTTGGACATGAACGTGTTGCACACCGCCATACCGGTCTTTTCGAGAAATGTTCGCAACTGCCGGGTCGCACGTTTTCTGATAGCCCCGTTGCCGGCGAGGATCAAAGGTTTCCGGGCTTGCTTGATCAGATCAAGAGCACAATTGACCGCTTTGTAATCCGGGGCGGGACGACGTACCTTGCGCACCTCAAAACACTGGGGATTACCACATTTCTCAGCCGCCACGTTTTCCGGAAATTCCAGATGAGTCGACCCGGGTTTCTCCGCCTCGGCCAGTTTAAACGCCTTGCGGACCGCCTCGGTCACCATATCGGGGCGACCGATCCGAGTGTTCCATTTGGTGGTCGGGCGAAACATGGAGACGATATCAACGTACTGGTGCGACTCTTTATGCATGCGCAATGTATCCGCCTGACCGGTAATAGCAACCAGCGGCGCCCGGTCGAGGTGGGCGTCGGCAATCGGCGTCAGGAGATTGGTAGCGCCGGGGCCGAGTGTCGATAAACATACTCCGGCCCGACCGGTCAGACGTCCATAGACGTCGGCCATGAAGCCCGCCCCTTGTTCATGCCGCGTTAGGATAAACTTGATCCGGGATCGGCGAACCGCCTCGAGGAAATCTATATTCTCCTCGCCCGGAACTCCGAAGATATATTCAACACCCTCATTTTCCAGAGCTTTAACGAATATCTCCGATGCATTCGGCATGAATCAACTCCCTGTTTGAATCCGTCTTCGGTTTGATATTATCGACCCATGTATTCTCGAACAAGTCTTTATTCCACCGGCTGTTTTAAGGTCTGTCCGCTCTCTTCCATAATGGTTGAGGATGTAGGAAGTTCCCCACATGTTATGGCTTCTATCTGAACAGAAGACTCCAACTTTTCGATTCGAAACGATCCGAATCAACAGCTTTTAGAGGCTGTTTTCAGGTCCATTCGACTGCGTTTTTTCTTAATTACCAATAAGTTACGAAAACGTCTGGATTTTACCCGGTTTCTACGGCACCTCGTTTGCATAAACAAGGGCAAAACAAATGGCGAGGTAATAGAATGAGAGATAATCCTAAAATCAAAAGAGCGGAAAAAGGGCTGACGATTCTCGAAGTCCTGATCGCCATGGTGATCATGAGCGTCGCTCTGCTTCTTCTTATAAACATGGGCATGGTTGCTCTGTCCGGCAATGACTGGTCCAATAAAACTACCACCGCAGTGCAGTTGCTTCAGCAGAAGCTGGAAGAATTGCAGGGAGATCCCGATCCCGACAGCGGCTCCGATGAAATCGATGAATTCAACCGCAAGTGGGTAGTCTCGTTCGAGGAAAACTATTTGCGTCGGGTGCAAATCAGTGTCGCCTGGACAGATATTCAGGGAAGCGATCGTTCGGAATCCCTTACAGCCCTTATTAAATCCGATTCAATATAGGTGGTAGCAATGAATATCAGAAACAGACACATGTCGGATCACGGCTTGACTCTGCTGGAATTGCTGGTCGCCCTGGTCATCACCGGAATTATCACTACGGCCATTCTTCACACCTATATCATTCAGCACAAGAACTACCTGATCCAGGAAGACATAACCGAAATTCAGCAAAACGCACGAGCCTCGATCGATGAACTGGCACGCCAGGTGCGTATGGCGGGCTACAATCTTCCGCTGGGGATGCCGGGTATCGAGGCCGCCAATACTAATCCCGACACTCTGACCATCCGCTACAACGCCGGCGGCTGCGACACTGAGCTTCGTCTGCCGATGCCGCGCACTTCGTCGGAGTTGAAAGTCGATACGGCCACAAACTATACCTGTTACAACGACGGCGACTGGGTTTATATCTGGGAACCTGATTCCGGTTACGGCCAGTGGATCGAGATCACCCATGTGCAGCCCTCAGCCAATAAGCTCCAGCACAACACCGTGTTGCTTCTGGATGAGTACGGCGCGGGATCGCAGATCATGGATCTGACCCAGGTTAAATTCTATATCGATAACACCACCGATGCGGATCATCCTAATCTGATGATGGAATTCCCGGGTATGCCGCCGCAGGTATACGCCGACAATATCAGCGATCTGCAGTTTTCTTATCGTATGAGCGGCGGGGCTGTGGTCGATAATCCGGTACCCGTTGACGACATTCGAGAAGTGCTCATTTCAGTTCGGGGACGTTCCAATGTACCCGACCCGGATTTCCCCGATAATCCATACCGGCAGCGCGACTTTGCCACGTCGGTATTCGTGAGAAATATGTAACGGAAGGGATATTAAGCCATGTTTTCTAAAAGCTTGACCAACGAGCGCGGCGTCGCGGCCTTTATCGCCCTGGTGCTGGTGCTCATGCTGACCCTGCTCGGTCTGGCCGCCCTTTCGACCTCCGACGATGAGGTGGACATCACCGGCAATCACATGCACGAGATGCGAGCCTTTTATGCCGCCGAGGCAGGTCTTGAGCGGGCCGCTGCAAGGCTCCAGACAGCTCATGACACTCTCGGTGGGCCGCCCAGTGGACCATTCCCGGTCATAACCTACGATACGCTTAACGGCTGTGGCGTTCTGGATTCGGTCGATGACAACGGTCCGGCCACCATTCAGGTGTTGACCAACGGTACCCTGGCCGGTTTGAATGCACTCGTGAAGTCCTATTCGATAACTTCCGTGGCCGAGAATCTGAAGGATCCCGGACGGGTGGTACTCTCGCAGTATTTCGAGTCGGCGCTGATACCCCTGTTCCAGTTCGCGGTATTCTACGGCAACGATCTGGAGATCGCTCCCGGTCCGGCTATGAGTCTGATCGGTCGCGTTCACTCCAACGGGAACCTCTATTTACAGTCCGACAACACCCTGCGCATGGACAGTTACGTTACGGCCTCCGGTGAAATTTACCACGGTCGTAAGGGACCAGGCGGAACATCGTACGGCGATGTACAGATCAAAAACTCCTCGGGAGATCTGGTGAGCATGAATCAGTCCGGTGATTGGATCGATGCCAACAACACCAACTGGTACGATACGTCGACCATCCTCTGGGAGGGGCGTGTTCGCGACTCCAACCACGGCCAGGGAGAATTGAACCTGCCGCTCTCATCGACAGCAGGCGGTGATGCGCATTCTTTGATCGAGCGCTCCACGTCCAATCCCGACTCTTACGAAGATAAGGATGCCACTACCCTCAAGTTTATCGATCGCCGCGCTTATTATCGCTCCGACGCTACGCAGGCCTGGACGGATGTAACCGATACCATGGTTGCCCTGGGCGTGATTACATTCACCGATAACGCTTTTACGGATCAGCGCGAGGGCTCCCAGGTAGATGTCATGGACCTTGATGTGGAAGCTGCCTACGATGAAGGCTTCATTTCCAGCTCCGATGAGACCGTGATCTATTACTCGGACGTAAACGGCGACTACCCGGCGCTTCGTCTGACAAACGGCGATGAACTGGATGCCGGCCTGACCGTGGCGAGTGAAAACCCGGTCTACACTTGGGGCGACTACAACTCAGTCGATAAAAAACCGGCCTCAATTCTAGCCGATGCCGTTACATTCCTTTCCGACAACTGGGTTGACTACAAATCCACCTGGAACAAATACTCCCGTCCGGCCTCGGAGACTACCGTTAACGTCTGTTACCTGACGGGTAACACGGAAACTACCTCTTCCAGCTACAACGGCGGTTTCGAGAACCTTCCGCGCTTCCTGGAAAACTGGACGGGTGTGAATTTTAACTGGAAGGGTTCAGCCGTTAACTTGTGGAACTCTCATCAGGCCAACGGCTCCTGGGGCAGTATCTACTACAATCCGCCTAACCGTAACTGGCAGTACGACACCATGCTGGACAATCCGGACTCACTCCCGCCGGAAACTCCCGCATTGCGTGTCTTCCAACGTACCGGTTGGCAGCAGCACTATGTTGGCTATGAGGAGGAAGACTGGTACGCCAACAGCGAATTGTAATCCATCGCGTGTTGCAGAGAGTAAACCCGCTCATGGGTCCCATCGACCCGGGCGGGTTTTTCTTTGTCTTGAGAGGGAGAATGATTATTCGACGGTAATATCGTAAGGAAGCCGGGTGTAGAGGCCTTCCTCGAACGGAGGCGCTTCGATCGACCCGGTATTATCGCCGCCACCGGGCAGCAATGTCCTCGACAACCAGCGAAAGACCGAAGGAATCGGCAGTTGCAGCCAGCTTTTACGCTCGGGATAAACCACCACCCGATAGTCATTCAAACCTCTTTGCTCAGCCACGTATTCAACTGCCTCGTACACACCACCCAGCGAATCCACCAGGCCGTTATCCTGCGCTTCACGACCGGTCCAGACCTGTCCCTGAGCGATTTGCGCCACGGAGTCCTTTGATAATCCGCGGCTTTCAGCCACCAGGCCAACGAAGTAATCGTAGAAACTGTCGATAGACTCCTGATACTTGTCGCGCTCCTCATCGGTAAATGGCCGCGAGATACTCAACATACCGGCATATTTACCCCGTACGTAAAGCTCTTTGGTCAGGTCGATCTTGTCGTACAGCCCGCTCAGATCGACCTTGCCGCCGAACACTCCGATCGAACCGGTGATCGTGGCCTCATCGGAGAAAATAACCGCGCCCGGCATGGCTATCTGATACCCGCCCGAGGCCGCGACATTTGCCATGGAAACCACAACCGGAAAACGTTCCGCCGCGATTTCACCGGCATGATACATTTCCTCCGCAGCCAGCGCCTCTCCGCCGGGAGAATTGATACGAAGTACGATTCCCTGGACATCGGGATCGGCGGCAGCCTGACCGTATCCCTGCTTCACAAGACCGGGAGTGAGATTATCCGAATCCGGGAAAGGCCATTGACCACCGGCCGATTCGGCAATTTCTCCGTCGGCAACTACCACCGCCACTTCCGGCGCCGGCGGCCAGCCGTCATTCTGGAGCGTATCGGCAAGATAGGGCCGGAAGGCGATTTCGGGCATCGGCCTCAGGAACTCTTTTTTCATTTTGTCGCGATAGGAAAGACCATCCACCAGACCGCACTCCAGCGCCTGCACCGAAGTCATCGGACCCCGGTCAATGAGACTTTTTACCGAATCGACCGACAACGCTCTTCCCAGCGCTATCGCCGATACGAATTGATCGTACAGCTCGTCGAGGTAGCGATTGAGCTGCTCCCGATTGGCCTCGGAAGACTCGTTTTGACTGTAGGTTTCAGCGGCGGTTTTATAGCGCCCGCATTTGAGGATTTCCGCCTTGATACCTAACTTATCCAGGGTACCACCCCAGAAAGTCAACTCGGCGCGAAGACCTACCAGTCTCAATTGGCTGACTGGCGGGATTAAAATTCGATCGGCCGCCGAGGCTATATAGTAGCTGAGGTTGCTCGGGTAACTGACATGACACGTCACCTTTTTCCCCTGTGCCCGGAACCGCTCGATCGCCTCACGCAATTCCTGGGCCTGGGCAAATCCGAACGACGGACGATCCAGACTCAGAACCATTTCTCCGACAGTGCGGTCTTCGGTGGCGCGATGGATCGCCAGAATCAGCCGGGTAAACGAGGTTCGCTCGCGTCCCCAGACCGGCTGAACCGGATTCTCGCGAATGGCCCCGCCTACCCCAACCGCCAGACGCCGCTGACGTGAGTGCATAACGGATGCCTGCTGGAGACTGGTGCCGCCGAAGAAGAAACTCGTGCGGCGGTGACCGCCGTTATCGAAAGTTGACTTGGCCCCGGTAATATAGCGAGCCAGGTTGATTCTGACACCGATCTGGAAATTGTCGTTGGAGTCGTAGAAACCGTTGAGATAGAAACCGCTGCCGGCGTTATATTCGGCATGATAAACGTAATCGGCATCGGATAGACTCATACCGGTCGAAAGCAGTGCATCGACTGCCAACGTCAAGGCTTGTCCCATCGGTCGATAACCAATCGAATAACGCTGCTCCACATCGGTCTCATTGCCTGCGGCATCGTGCGTACGATTGAGATTCGAAAACACCGCCCCATATTTGAACTTGCCGCCGGTCCCGCCGATCAACCCGATATTCCAGAAATGATCATGCTTCAGATTCTCATCGCCGCTTCGGTAATAGCGATAAGATGCTCCCAGGCTGAACGTCTTGCCAAGTTTCATCCCACCGGCTAAGACATACTCCTGCCAGTCGTCACCGGCGTTGTTGTCGACCCGGCGATAGGCTATCCCGGTGCGATCCCGAATAATCGTCCCCCCCCAGCTCCGGGCGAAACGCTCGTCGGCCAGATCGGCTATTACCTGAAACGCCGCGGCATGGTAGTCGGCCAGCCCGGCCGGATTGACCCAGGTTGCCTCGACTCCGAACACTGTCGAGGCCGGCTGATAGTAGAACACTCCCTCGGGGAAAACCACCCTCTCCCCGGCTAAAACCGCCGCCGTCGATAAAATGAATATGACCGCCAGTATCGCGTACAAACCGCGGCTAAAATTCTTCGTCCGAACCACGAACATAGATGTTCCCTTTGCCCCTGATCGATCCGCTGATCAAACCACCTCCGTCACCGGCCACCAGGTTCAGCCGGTTGGTCTGCACCAACTCCGTCTTGAAATTGAAATTGTTCGCTTCGATCTTGCCCTCCTCATCCACCGACAAAGCCATTACTGCGGAGATATCGGTCGGCACTACGATCTCGATATCGTCATAGCGATTGGCCAAAATCAACTGGCCGTCGGTCAGTCGTGTCAGATTGACCAAAATCGGGCCGGATGAACCCCTGATATAATTTTTCGTACCGGCCGGAGTGAGATCGTCGATATCGATCCGGCCGTAACTGGTGCGTACGTTCAACTCACCGATGAGACCGTCGATGATAATATCTCCGCCTTCGTTGCGGAATGATCCCTGAGCATCGGAACAGTTGATATCACGGGCCAGCAGGGAAGCGTTGCTCGTGGTCGCGGAGACATCGCCGGTGAGATGGGCGAGCGAAACTTTCTGATTGGCGGTGGCGATATCGACCCGACCGGAGACATCGGATACGTCTATCCGCCCAAGTGAGGAGTTATCAATAAACTCCGAAAACGGTCCGACCGCTGAAATATCGAAATAAGCGGCGTCTACGTTGACCGCCACATTACGCGGGATGGTCAGAACAACATGGACAAGCCCGGCCTCATCGGCCTCCCACGGCGCCGGGTTAGGCGCTCGCATTTCCAGTCTGGCAGCCACCGGCGTTTGTTCGAGTTGCACCGAGATCAAATCGATATAATCCACAGCCCGTGAGCGCGAGGTAGTTTTGGCTCGTTTATAATAGGCCAGATGGACATTATCCGAGTCGCCTACCGAGATTTCAACTACTCCTCGCAAGGTCGAAGCAGCACGGATCTCCAGCGTAGCCTCTCGCCCCATCGGAACCGTCGCTTGCAACTGGCGAGTTCCGAATAATCCTCGCGATTCCTCATGGACCTCCTGGCCAACCGCCGTTCCGCCGACTGCCAGCATCAGGACAAATAGAACAAGGCGCTGCATTCGTATCATAATACTCCTAAATTGCATCATAAATCTGCTGCATCAAGATTGAACCGGCCACCGCCACGTTAAGTGATTCGACCTTGCGATCATGTTCGAGCCGCACCCGCAAGGAGGCCAATTCCAGCAATTCGGACGAAAGTCCCTCCGCTTCGGAACCTAGCGCCAGAATCAGTTTGCCGGTTCCTTTGATTCCGGCGGTCAATCGGCGAATCGGCTCACCGCGTAAATCCGCGGCCACCAACCGCCAGTCACTGTCGGCCAGACGCTTACGGAGTGTGTCGACATTAGTCCGAGCTGTTTTAATCGCAAACAGCGCTCCGGCCGAGGCCCGCAACACCTTGGGCGCATATACTTCCGCCGCATTCCCGCATAAGGCCAGACGGTCAAAACCGAATGCCAGCGCCGATCGGATCAGCGTACCGAGATTGCCGGGATCGTTTATATCTTCACACAATAGTATATTACGGCCGGAACCGGTCCAAAGTTTTGCCTCCGATTGATCGGGCAACACGAATCGTCCGAGAATCCCCTGAGGCGAACGGGTATCACTCATACGCTCCATCTGCTGCGCCGTTACGGCTTTAACCTCGACCCGACGCGAACGGAATCCCTCGGCCAGTTCAAGACCGCGTTCGGAAAGCAGCGACTCGCTGAAATATACCGTTTCCGGCAAAAAACGATGACGCAACGCCTCTTCGAGCAAACGCACCCCTTCTGCGGAAAAACATCCCAGACGCTGACGCCCTTTATGACTAAGCAACGATTTTATATTCTTGATCTCGCCCGATGTTACCGACATAATTGAACCTGAATAAATACTTCCGGTGTTTGGCAAGAAGAACCGATGCGTGACCTTAGTTGGCAAGTGAAATATACTCTTCTGATCCTGCTGTTTTTGCTACCGTGTTTATCGGTATCGGCTCGCGACGTTCATGTGACGATCGGCGGGCTCGATGGACTGGCTGCCGATGACAGCCTCCCGAGTTACCCGGTTGTACTGGCTATTTCCGGCGGCGGCGCCCGCGGTTTGGCCTCGATAGGCGTCCTGAAAGCATTCGAAGAGAACAACATCAAGGTTGCAGCCATAGCCGGTACTTCCATCGGAGGGGTGGTCGGCGGTCTTTACTCGGCAGGTTACAGCGCCGATCAATTGATAACGATTGTCCGCGATATGGACCTGACCAGCCTGTTCTCGAATCAACCTTCCCGCAGCAGCATGTTTCTCACTCAGCGACAGGACCGCGACCGGCACCTGGTGTCGATTCGTTTCGACGGTTTCCATCCGGTGATACCGCGTGCCCTTACCGCCGGGCAGCGACTGACCACCTTGTTCACCAACCTGACCACCAGCGCCAGTTATCGGTGCGGGGGTGATTTTGACCGCCTGCCGATCCCCTTCCGCACCGTCGCTACCGATATCGTCTCCGGGCGTCCGGTAATCCTTTCGCACGGCTCACTGGCCGATGCCATGCGTGCCACTCTGGCCTTTCCCCTCGTTTTCACTCCCCTCGAACGCGGCAGCCAACTGCTCCTGGACGGCGGCATGGTCATGCCGGTACCGGTCGACCTTGTCCGCAGCCTGTGCGACACGGTCGACTATGCCGTGGCGATCAACACTACCAGCCCGCTGTTGCCTAAAAACAAGATCAATAATCCCGTAGATATCGCCAACCAGGTAACTTCGATCATGTCCGCCGACAAGTTGACTTCGGCCCTGGCCGATGCGGACTGTATCGTCACTCCGTTACCCGACGATATCACTTCGACCGATTTCGAATTGAGAGACAGCCTGGTCGGGTTAGGCTATCAGGCGGGACTGATCGCCGTACGCAAGATAATCCGCGACCAGTCCGAGCGTGATGCCGCCCGCTTCATGATCGAACAGGTCTCTATCAGCGGATGCACCGCAACTACGGCAGCAGTTATCGAAGATCGTTTTATAGGCCGACCGTTCACCCGTGCGGAGTTGATCGAAGAACTGAAACGAACGGCCAACGATTACAAGTTGTTCCGCCTCGATGCCGACCTCACTGATTTGTATTTCGAAGACGGATCAGCGTATTCACTGTCGATTAAGCTCATACCGCAGGTTGCCGTCGATGAAGTCCAATTTCATATCGAGGGTAACAGCGTTTATCCCGATTCCATACTGATACAGCGACTCTACGGCGACTGGGACCGACTGACACCGACCGTCCTTCATCACGGGATCGAGGCTGTCGAGACACGTTATCGAAACGACGGGTACGATCTGGCCCGTGTCATTTCCGTTGATATCGATTCCTGCGGAAAGGATATCGTCCTGCATCTCGACGAAGCGATCATCACCGATATCACCGTTGACAATCCCGGCCGCACCCGCGACTGGCTTATTCGAGCCGGTTTTCCGCTCAAGAAAGGTGAGCCTTATTCCGCTCACAAAGGAGCGCTCGGCCTGGCCAATATATACGGCACCGAGTTGTTCGATCGGGTGGCGGTCGATCTTGAACCGGATCGGGCCGGGGCTCGGGTTCGTATCAGCGTCGAGGAGCATAAGTATTTCCAGGTTCGTCTTGGCTGGCATTGGGACGACCGTTTTCAGTCGGAGGAGTTTGCGGAGATTCTCGACGACAATGTCTACGGCGCCGGTATCGAGTATTTGATTCATGGGCGCTATGCCGAGGATCGGCAACGTTGTTTCGTCCGCCTTTCGGCGGATCGGATATTCTCCACCTATTTAACCGCCCGCTTTACCGGATTCTACAATCGCCTGGAACGCAACCTGTTCGATGAAGCCGGTGAAATCACCGATGAGCGAGAAGAAAACCGCTACGGCTTCGAGGCCAGTATCGGCCAGCAGATCGCTCGCCTGGGTATCGTATCGGCCGGATTAGTGATCGAGCAGGTACGATGCGAACAGGAGAGTACCGACGAGGTCGACGAGTTCGGTTTGCGCTCCATCAAATTCGAGTCACTGGTTGAGAATTTCGACCAGGTCAATTTCACCAACTCCGGTAAACGTCATCAATTCGAACTGCGTCTCGCCGGTGAGTATCTCGGCGGCGAAACCGAATTCACCAAATTCTATTCCTCGGTGGAGGCTTACTGGCCGCTCGGTTCCCTCCTGAACTACCACCCTCATATAGCCGTTGGTTTATCCCGCTCCAACCTGCCACCCTCGGAACGATTTTACCTCGGGGGATTGCATTCCTTCATGGGTTACCGAACCAACCAGTTGGTCGGAGACAAAGTCCTGACCATGGCCCAGGAACTTCGTTTACGCCTGCCGCTGAAGTTTTATTTCATCACTCGTTATGATGTCGGTCAGGTTTATTCGAGTACCGATCACATTAAGCTGTCCAATATCCGCCACGGCTTCGGAGTCATTGCAGCGTTTGATGCCTTAATCGGTCCCATCGAATTCGGATACGGCGTCGCGACCGGAGAATTCGAACGTTACTACCTGAACGTCGGCTTGAATTTCTAAAGGTCGGAACACACATCGCACAATCCGTGTATGAGAGGATATGATGCAAAAAAAGGCTATTCTGTTGACCGGACTTCTGATTGCCGGTCTGTCATTGACTCGCTGCAGCGACAAAACCATTAACGAGCTCGAAGACAACGACTGCGTTGAATATAACCTGACTTTTCTTAACTCAGGCACGACTCAGGAGCTCTACGACATATTCTTTCTCAATGCCGACCGGGGCTGGGCCGTGGGTGACGAAGGCGTCATTTTAAGCACGATCAACGGTGGTCGAGACTGGTTCCTTCAGGACAGCGGACAAACCTCTTTGCTTTATGGCGTTCAATTCCTCGATTACGATACCGGCTGGGCGGTAGGGACCAACGGAACTCTGCTGCGAACCGTGGACGGCGGCCAGAACTGGAGCAGCACCGTTATCAGCTCACGTCATCTGACCGACCTGTACATTTATGATCATCTGCGCGCCTGGACTGTCGGCGACAGCGTTATTCTAAATACCCAAAACGGTGGTTATATCTGGCTGGTTTACCCGCCGCAAGTGAGCGAAGTCCCCATTCTTTATCGTGTCGATTTTACCGATCTTCTTAACGGCTGGACCGTCGGTACCGGCGGTACGATCCTGCACACCGACAACGGCGGCACCAGTTGGCTTCGTCAACCGACCAACATGCTCAATCCGCTGTTCGGTATCGATATGCTCGACGACAGCTACGGCTGGGCTGTCGGTATCAACGGCACCGTCATGCACACCGACAACGGCGGTACTACCTGGACCAAGCAGTCCACTCCGGTCGGGACGATCCTGCGCGGCGTCACCTTTGCCGATTCCCTGATCGGCCTGGCGGTTGGCGACGACGGCACCGCCGTTCATACGATCAACGGCGGCGTGACATTCGAACAAATCGAATTGGGAACAACTGATTGCCTGCGCCAGATCGCACCGACCAACTCACGCATCTCCATAGCCTGCGGCGAGAACGGGACGATCATCAAGTTCGTCCGGATCGATGTTTCATGTGAAGAATAACTGCGGCGGCAGGTCTACCAGGCATAACCGGCGCTGACGCGGTAGGTCTCATCGAAATCAGGATTGTTCTGGAAAGCGAAATCGAACACCGCCCGGCCGGCGGAGACACCCAGACCGGCGGTGAACTTGCCCCCGTTAAAACCGAAACGGCCGCTCACCAGCTTGCGGTATTCCACTTCCCAGCCGAAATGAGTATCGGCCGAAACCGCCCCGGTCCAGTATTGATCGGAGTATTTGCGATCCTCGAAACGTATTTCACCACTGAAGGCAAACCGCCCGACAAAGTCATTATGGCAGCGCTCCAGAAGTAAACCGGGACGCGCCGTGGGATATATCGATTCGGTATAAGCTCCCCGGCCAAAGGTCTCCCCCGAATATCGCACGAAACCGGTCGTGATGTCGTTGACCATCAGACCCAGCGTTGCCCAGGTCCGCGCATGATAAAGTAAACCGCCGTCGAAACTCAATCCCTTGCCGGACTCACCGGCCAGATCACGGTAAATCAAACGCGCGGTGAGACCGTACTCGAGCTTGTCCATGAGCTGTCCCGAAACAGCCGCACCGAACATGACATCGGCATGCGACTCCTCCCCTACTATTACGGTGCGACCGGAGTTGTCGCGATCGGTGATATAGATACCGTCGCCGCCGAGGTAATAAAGATAACAGCCGAACGCGCCGATCAGACCGCTGCTGTCGCGCCGGGAATCGACATACGCTACGAAATCATGATTGAGAAGCGAACCGAATGTCTCTGAATGCATCGCCATAACCTGGCGACCGGACAAGCCGTTGAGACCGGCCGGGTTCCAATAACCGGCAGTAGCATCAAACGGACCAGCCACGGTAGCGCCTCCCAGCGCCAGTGGTCGACCGCCGACTCCGAGGCTGAACGGCTCCCCGGCATATTTTGCCCCCAGGGCCGCCGGGACGGCTATCAGCAAGGCAACCAACAGAGCACAAACGACATATCGGATCAAGACAATAACTCTCTCTTAGTCAATTCTGAGGTTATCTATTATACGTTATCGGCCCTCATCGGCAAGAAATGTTGTGTTGTTTTTTCATGTTCGGACCACTCGTCCGTACACCGCGGAATGCTGGCAAATCCACACACAATTTAATGCTATCCGGGCAGACGGGACGTCTGCCTCCCACTAAACAAAACCACGAAAAAAAGGCGGGTGACAAAACACCCGCCTGGGGGAAATCTCATCCAATCAAAGAGTTAGTGAGGATCGGTAGTCTTTTTCGAGCCCTTGCCCGCACAGCAGCCTCCCTTGGCGCTGGCGGCACAGGTTTTGGGATCACAACCGCTCTTTACCGCCGCATTGTCAACGGTTGTCCCGGTTGCCGCCGGAATGATCTCCGCCGTATAGCCCTTGTCGGAAATCGCCTTGATCAGGTTATCGCCCTTGACTTTATCCATCATAGTGCAGACCAGAGCATAACCTTCCTTATGATCAACCTTGAGAACCTTCTGGACCCCTTCAACTTTGCTGAGAGCAGTGGTAACAGCCTGCTCGCAACCGCTGCCGGTCATCCCCTTGATGTCGATCCTGGTGAAACCACAACCCTGGTGATCGGCGCAGAACTGCTTACACTCTTCAGCACTCATTCCACAGGCCTGGGCACATTGTTCCGGAGTCATATTAACTGAAGCCATCGACATTTTGGCGTCGCTCGTTTTGGCAACAGCACTGGCGGAAGTTTTCCTGGCGGCGGTACAGGATTCGCCGCTGAACACCTGACTACCGGCCAAAACCAGCACCAGGGCGGCAATCATCAGAATAGCAGCTTTTCTCACGGAGTCTCTCCTTAGCAGTTATAATAGAGTATTTCTCTCTGTTTTCCCTATATTAAAGCGATAACCGGTTTGAGTCAATCAGTTTATTGATAATATCGGCCCATTTTCTCGCCGGTTCCCTTCATCTGCCTGCTTAGACAAAAGCATGCTTTATTTGTTCCCAAAATTACGGATTAAAATTGTCCCTTTTCCCTTGACTAGTGCGGTTTTTCAGGCTATCATCACTTACACCGGGATAAGCACAATCAAACGATGATACAGAAAAATACTCCTAAGTAGGAATTACTTATAAACTGTACCTGTAAATACTAGTCCTGCATACCGGCAACTCCTGCCGCTCTCAGGGACTGTTGAAAAAGTTATACGATCGGATATTCAGTAAACACAGATTGTAATGCGGACAACATGAGGCCGCCCGCTACGCGAGGTCACGACTCTTAATCGCGTAGCGGTGGGGGCTTGTCTCCGCCGCGACTGAGGTTTTTCACCAAACCCCTCAGATGGCGGAAGGCTTTTTTCGCGCCTATGCCGACTGTCCTGGCATCAAGTTACAGGTGGCTTCAGCAGGACTGAAACCCAAAGGAGTACACCCGCCGTCCGTTTAAGTTATGGCTGAGACCGGCATTGAGATATCAGAGCAGACATCGGACTCGATCGAGAGCTACTTCAACGACCGCTTCGACTTTGTCATAACTGTCTGTGATAAGGCCGCTGCCAACTGCCCGGTATTTCCCGGAACGGGGACTAAGCGGCACTGGCTGTTTGATGATCCGGATGCCGTTCGAGGAAAAGTGGTGGAAATCCTTGATGATTTCCGTTGCATCAGGGACGAGATATCACTGAAAATTGAAGATTGGCTTGGAAGGTACTGCGTTTAACGGTCGAACAGGGTCGGTTGGTAGTCGGCCCAGGTTTCCATTTCGATTTTGTAATGATATTTATAGAGGCATTCGCCTTTACGACAGGTAGCAGGCGCCCGGCGTGAGCTGTAGTCGAATGTTTCCCCGCATACTCGACAGGTCGCTTTACGCCAGACCAGTTGAGGTATCGAAGCACTTTTTTCGTTACTGCTGCCGGTTTTCATGAGGCGGAGAATACCACGCTTACCGTTTGAAAGCAATAACAAACCCGGTCGTTCAGCCACTTTCGCGCTTTCCGCAACTCAGCCGGTTATGTTCGTAGAATCATAAATTGGCGAAATTTAAGTCCGATATGTGGATTCGATTCAACCTGTACGGAGTTTCCCGCTTAAACGTTCCGAAACATTTGAAAGTTGACGCCGATTTTACCGATGCTGTTAATACCGAAAGGATGAGTACACCGATAACGAAATCAATGAATCCGGAACTGATAAAAATCACCGACAGCAGTCTCAGACCGCAACCAGTCGTCACCGATGACTCCTGGCGTTGTGAGTTGAGTCTCGACATCGTGACCGACCTGATCGAACTCGAGCGGTATGGTTCCGAATGGGATCGGCTGTTGTTCGATGATCCCCGTCCTGTTCCCATGTCGGGTATCGACTGGCTCCTCCCTTATTTCAGTCATCGTTTACTCCCTAACGAGCATTGGGTTTGTCTGATCGCTCGTCGCGGGCAACGCCTGGCCGGAATCATGCCCGTGCTTTATCGTCGCGAACATCGTCTCTTCCGACCCTACACGATTGTCCGTACTCCTTACGACTCTCACACTTACGGGGTAGACATCCTCACCGACCGCCAACAATCGGACGAGGTGATCGAGTTCCTGATAAAAGGCCTTGCCAAACAATGTCCCGATTGGGGCGAACTTCATGTGGTACGCCTGGCCGACAGCTCTCCCCTGGTCAACTGCCTGCCGAACGGACGGGGCCTGGTTGGCACTATTCACGAACCCTGCGACGGCGAATCGGTATTATTCACACGTGGTCTCTACGAGGACTATTTCCACAGCCTCAGCCGTAATTTCAGGCGTGCGCTAAGGAAAGCCACTAAGAAATTGGATCAGTTGTCGGGAGTTCATTTCAGCGCCGCGACCGGGCTCGACGCTATCGAGGCCTGGCGGGCATTTGTCGACATCGACTCCTCCAGTTGGCGCGCCGCTCACGGTGATGACCTCCTGTCGAATCCCTCGCTCGCCTGTTCACACCGTAAAACCATCGAGCGCCTGGCAGCCAAAAACATAACACGGGTTTATTTGCTTTTTGCCGACGGCAAACCGATCGCCGGTCTGGTTGGCTTCGCCTTAGGTCATACTCTGGCGGTCAAGAAGGTAGCCCATCGCGAAGAATACTCACATTATTCGCCCGGCAACATGCTTTTCGAGTATGTTCTGCAACAGGCTTACGCCGACCCGGAAATACAATGCGTCAACTGCCTGACCGACATGTCCTGGCATCGCAACTGGAACATGACCACTCGCCCCAATCGCCACCTCTGGATCTATCGCAATCGACCGGTGTCGATGATTACCGGATTTTATCCGCGCCGAGTCAAACAATGGCTGCACTATGTACCCGGTTTGACCTGGCTCGCTCGGCACTTGCGCTTATCTCGAAGTTAAACAGGTTCTACCCGTCCGGATACATCCCCCAGTCGGGACGGCATCTCCATTTATTCATCCGACAGATCAATACAACCGACGATAAAAAATCCCCTCTTGGCTTGAGTCAAGGGGGGATTAAGTAAGTCTTTGTCAGGGGGAAATCACACCGGGAGCGATTTAAAATACTCCGAGCGTTTTTCTTTAGGGACTGACCCTGCCGGCAGCGCCGTCACTTCTACCGCAACCGGCTGGGTTCCTTTGATACGGATAATGTCACCCTCTTTAACCTGATGAGCCGGTTTGACCTTGTGCTCATTGACCAGAACGAGTCCGTTACCCGCCAATTCCTTGGCCACCGTGCGTCGTTTCACTACTCCCACAGTCGAGAGCCAGTCATCGATCCGCATTATTCCACATTCCTGATATCGACATAAGTCTTCTTGCGGATGTCCTGGATCCAGTCGTCGACCACCTTGCCGGTTTTATCCTGCCGGGCCAGTTCTTTGATCTGATCGAAATCGTCTTCGAGCGTGAACATCTTTTCCGGTTGATAGTCAAGCAGCTTCAGGATATGCAAACCGAACTGAGTCGCCACCGGTCCGCGTACCGTACCGACCTCGGTCCATCCCTGAACCGAATCGACGAATTCAGGCGGCATTTTACTGGTTGCAAACCAACCCAGTTCTCCCCCATTGGTGCGAGAGTCGTCATCGTAGGAGTAAATTTTGGCGAGTTCTCCGAACGAAGCCCCGTTACGGACTTCGTTAATCAGGGAATCGGCCAGTTGATACACTCGAACAGTGTCATCGTGAGTCGGTTGTACCGCCAGGAGAATATGGCGCAGCTTCATGCGATCATCGCTCTTATCCTCAGCTTTGATAATATGAAAACCGAACTCGGTCTGAACTACGCCCGAGATCCCTCCCGGTCGGAGATTAAAAGCGGCCCGTGCGAATTCCGGTACGACATCATCCTGGGACACCCAACCGATATCACCGCCGTTGGCTCCGGCCCCGAGTGAGGAGTACTCCTCCGACACCTGGCCGAAATCCGCTCCATCGAGAACCATCTGCCTCAGTTCTTCCGCCCGAGCTCTGATCGAATCCTGAACGTGTTTCGAAGGCTCTATCGTGAGAAGGATATGAGCCAGTTGGACCGCTTCCGGCTGAGCCGGAATCGAGTCCTTATACTCCTCGAAAAACTGTATCACCTCGTGCTTGGACACCGAGACCGTATAGAGCTTGGATTGAATCAGACGTTGCTTGAGAAGCTGGTTTTCGACCTCGGTACGGAATTTTTTCCGTAATTCGCGCAACGTAAGTCCCTCTGCCGATAAAGCATCGAGGAACTCTTCATTACTGCCAAAATTACTCGAAACCTGACTGATACGATTGTCCAGGGCTTCGTCGATCTCTTCCGGTCGGACCGTGATCGAGGTATCCTTGCGGGCCTCGATCAGGAACAGACGGTCGTTGATCATCTGTTCCAGTACTTCATCGCGAAATTCCCGGGCTTCCGCCTCAGTGCGCGGCTGGCGACCGGTCTGCATCGCTGTAAGCTGCATCTGACTGGCCACTTCAGAGGCCAGTATCACTTCATCGCCGACAATCGCCACGATTCGGTCGATTACTTCTCGTTGAGCCATGACAGCCGTTGCCGCCAGCATTAGCAGGGCCATTACCCCGCCTCGCAAAATCCTATGCATCGACTTCCTTATCCGTTGTTTTCAGCCGTATCCGCGGTCTCGTACCGACTCATGTCAATCGTCGACCAGAGAGCATCATCATTCACTTCGATGGTTGATTGCTCCTTGCGCTTTGCCACCCAGTCGTCAAAGATCGCCTGAGTCCGCTGCTGTGAAAGGATTTCGTAGATATTTCTCTTCACCCCGAGAAAATCACTCACCTGTGGGTCGATCTTGTCCTCGACCCAGAAGATCGAGTATTTGCCCATCGACACCACCGGCCCGCCGATACGACCGACCGGCGTGTTGACTGCGGCATCGTAGACATTGGGATAGAACGTACGAGCGACATAACCCAGATCACCATAGGCGGCACGTTTGCCCGGACGTTCCGAAAGCTCATAAGCCTTCTGTTTGAATTCGTTGAGTGATTTGATCGATTTCTTGAGCTGAGTAGCCTTCAATTCGTCCGATACGAGAATTTCCCAAACCTTGGCTTGAGTCGGTTTGGAGAACTGCTCCAGATGCGAGTCATAATACTCACGCATCTCGGCATCGTCCGGCGGGAGCGGCTTGGGGAGTGAATCTTTTTTCATTAACTCAGCCATGGTCAACTCGCGGAAAAGGCGGAGGTTCTCGACAAATTCAGGATCGGAATCGATCCCCTTGTTGTGTGCTTCGAGAATCAGTATCTCGTCACGTTTCAACTGGAAAATCATCGCCGCCAGGGAATCGTAATCGTCAAGATCCGGTTTGACGCGTGGCGGATAAACCGCGGCCTGGGTCAGGTATTGCATAACCGTCATGTGCCCGCCGTTCCAGGTTGCGATCGGGAGTTCTTTTTCGTTGCGATCAAGTTGTTCGAGATCGAAATCGTTTCGCGGCAGAGTTTTGAGAAGCTGTTCCGGATACATGGTCTGGCGCTTGTGCATGAGGTAATTGCACGTGGCGGTGTCGACCTTGATATCGAACTGCTTCTTGAGCGATTCCAGATATTCGAACGTCCGGCGGTGCGAGTTACGACCAGTTATCATTTGCCGCAACGACTCCTTAAGTTCGTCATAGCTGCGTTCTTCGTTGTTCGGAGTGCGGTCGGTCACCCTGATGATATACCAGCCAATGTAGGTTTTGATCGGAGGGGAGGTCTCTCCCACTTCCATACTCCAGGCGGCTTTTTGGGCTTCATCCGGGAGTGATCCCCAGGTTATGAAACCGAGATTACCCTGGTCGCGCTTGGCGGTTGGGGCGATCGAGTAGGCCACGGCCAGCTTCTCGAACGGCTCACCGCTGTTCAGTCGTTCGAATACCATCTTGGCGGTGTCCTCGTTGTCGACGATTATCTGTTTGACGTTGATCTTGTAATCGAGGTGATTGAAGAAATCTCTAATCTCCGCCTCGGACGGCTTGGATTTGCCGATAATCTCGTTGTTATACAGGGTGCTGATCAGAAACTTCTCACGGTTATCGAGTACCGCCCGAGCCAATTCCTGGGATTTATCGATACCGTTTTCATAGGCGGCCTGAATCAGCAGGCGCGTGACGATCAGCGAATCGAGTACCATGTGACGCTGGTCGTACTCGGCCTGGGCCGAAGCCATCTGAGGGGCGTTCGGCGGATAAAGACGTTCAAACTCACTCTTTTTGATCTCGTAACCGTTCACCGTTGCCAGCGTCGGATTGTCGGATCCGCTGCAACCGATCAGTGCGCTCAGACAGAGCGGCAGAATCATCAATGTTGAAACAATAACTAACTTAGCTCTCATAATTGTCTCGCAACCTCCTAACGTCACCTTTTACCCCAAAGACCGGTCCCGGTTCCGCAAACTCGGGACGGCAAAAGCTATGTAGTATATGCAATTATGCTGCGGTTGCCAAGCGCTTTTGGGGGAAGGGTAGAAGTTCAGCGGCGGACGGTATTCGGTCGCCTGTACGAATCCGGGATAAACCCCTTTCTCTATCCCTCTCTCTCAGGATGTTGAGAAATTACCATTTAGGGGCAGAGGTAAGTTCTCGCAATGAGGGTTCCGCAATACCATCTGTTTGATTTTAACATAAATATGTATCAGATATCTCCTCAACCTCGCCGTGGAACCTGCTCTCAATAAATCCAGGGAAATACCTCGCTCCAAAATCCTCCACGGTGTCGGCAGATAGCAAGTGTCGCTGTCCACCTTTCACATGGAGTATCTGCCGTAACTTCTCGAGTCAGGCCTGCGAGTATCATGCGATTGCCATTCTATTGACAATCAGTAGCATGTGATCTAGATGCTTTTAGGTCTCTTCGGCAACTTCGAATGCATTATAACAACACTCGGTATCGCAAGGAAAAGATCGATATGCATCGCCCTCAATTACCAATAGCTATTTCGCGCTGTTTATTCTGGTCGGTTTCTGGATTTTCAGTTGCAGTTCCGACGACGGACTAGCGCACGGTATTGTGACTCGATTATCCCACCCGTGAACCGGGAATGTTGAAAAAGACATACGCTCGGACATTCGCACAAATCACTGCGGAAGTGCGGGCGACGCAAGGCCGCCCGCTACGCGAGGTTAAGGCTCTTTAACGCGTAGCGGGGGGGCTTGCCTCCACCGCGATTGAGGTTTGTCAACAATCCCAACCGGGTGAGTCACCGACATCTGCCGCCCACGTCAAATTGCCAATTCCTGTAACCCGGAACCCGAACGGTGTTCCGGGTTTTCATTTGCCCGAGATCGTTCTATTCCCTATCTCTTTCAGAAGAGACTGCATACAGCTTTGGAGATGCGAAAGGAGGCTTGACCGCAATGTACCGTAATCCGCCCAAACGAATGACTTTCGTGGCCGACCGCCTGGTTGACCAGATAATCGAGGGACGTAAGACCGCTTCGGTATGTCCGTTGGGAGAAGTTGATTTGAAGGAAGGAGATTACGACGACGCTCTGGTGGTGGGCGATTATTACGACGTCTACGACAGTGAGCGTCGCCCTCGCTGCACGATTCGGATCATCGGCATGGAGCTATGCCGTTGGGACAATATCCCGGAACGGCTCTATCGCGGAGAGACCAACAGCACAGCCGATGAATTCCGCGAGGATCATCGGGAGTTTTTTGGCGAAGTCTCAGATGATTTCGAGTTCGTCGCCTATTATTTCGAGTTGGCCTCGTAAGCCGGTACATGTTCCTCGGGCGCTACGAGAAGATATCCCTCACTCCGAACCGACTTAATCAAACGCGGCGCGCCACTGTTGTCGCCGATCCGCTTGCGAATCCGCGAAACCCGCAGGTCGACCGTTCGGTCCAGGCCGTTGTACTCGAATCCCAGCACCTGTTGAAACAGCTCATCCCGGGTAACAACCTCACCGGCCCGGCCGGCCAGATACCAGAGAAGATCGAATTCCGCGGTGCTCAGCCGAAAGTCCCGGCCGTTGACAGAGACCTGTCGCGAGGGACGATGAATTGTAAGAGTCCCAACGTTTCTTGTCATTTCTTCGTGCACCTTTTCGTTTGTATCAAAATCCACGAACAACCCCGTCGTTAATTCCGACCGGCTCCAGCCGGACGATAGATATATCTTATCTGCAGAAATGGACAACCCAGATATCGTTGAGGATTAATCCTGGCACAAAAAAAACGGGACAGATAAGTGTCTGTCCCGCAAGGGATGAGAATACTGAAGGGCAGAAGACTAACAGAGCTGATCGAGCAAATAGCCGGTAAGGGTACTATCCTCAGTAACCTCGGCCGACTCGCTGTACATGGACATAGCCATATCACTCATGTCCTCCGGAGGAGGCGGCGGCGGTGGGGGTTCCATCGCCTCGAACTCGGCCTGACTGACCATACCGTCTCCATCGGTATCAGCCTCAGTCAGATGCTCAAGCATGGCCTCAAAGCGGTCATCCACCTGCCCGGCCTGCTCGGCTTCCGATTGCAACTGCGCGAGATCGATCTGTCCATCGCCGTCCGAATCCATTCTCTCGAACATCTTCTCCCGCATCTGCGTCATCATATCGGAAGATATTCCCATGTTTCCCTGAATTCCGTCTACCATAGCATCCTCCTTTCGGGATTATGATTGCGGTTCCAGGTTCGGCTCACTGTGGGCCTTGCTCATTGAATCGGTCGGAACAGCAAGACGATAACAATGCGAACGGCCGTTTATTGTATCGTTTTGTATCCGGATTAATCCCCTTCTACCCTCGGTTGTCTAACCAATACGGACGCAGACAGCGCATGTCATGCTAACCTACATACCTCCTCTTATTCTCACGGTCGGGTTGGAAGAGCACACCAACCCGACCGGTTTCTCTTTATGGATACAGCTCACCGATAACTAAACAAGCAATTAGCTATCCGTTCCCGGGTGGGACAAACGCCCGGGCGTCCTACCTTTAACGCTTGTTAAAAAAGCCGTTCGCTCTGACATTCGACAGGACACAACCGTAATGCGAGCGACGCACGACCACCCGTTATATGAAGTGAGAATTTCCAATCGCATTGCCCGGTGGTTTGTCTCCCGGCAGAACAGGCATCTGCAGAGGTTTTTCAACGCTCTCTTCAGGAGGGGTTCTTTATTACACGGAGTCCGCCATTTTCTTCTCATTCCGTCACACTGTAGCGGAACGACGGCGAGACCGGCATTGTCAAGTCCGATGCTCAACGTCAAGATCGATTCCCCCCTTTCAACCGGTAACAGGTTCGATCGAGTCATCAACGCAGAAGCTGCGCCGTTTTCTTGTTGATAATAAGCCCTATAAGTCCATTTTCCGCTTGACACAATGTCGCATGCGAGCTATACTGTTAGCGTAAGAGGGGCCGCAATACATCCACGCAGGGCTAATTGCGGAGACACTTCTTTCACACCACCTCATTTTTCAAATCCTTCAATCGCAGGCTTAAAACATCCACCGAGTTGTATCCAGCGCCGTCTGGGCCGTGAACCTGCAATCAAGGAGGATTCGCCTATGGACAACGCTTGTTGCTTTTGACCTGAAAACCATTCTGTCCAATGGCAGGGCATCGGCAACAAGAGAAGAGAACGTAAGAACAAAACACTGAGCAATAGGAGTACGGCTTGTCCGGCAACCTGAATTGCCACTCAGGCGTCGTGGAGGAGCAAGGACAGGCTCCGGCGACTGCGTAACGTCCATTCGCAGCCGACACTACCGCAAGGACCCGACACGCGCTCATCTAATGTCCAGGGTCGAGCGAGCCTGAAAAACAGGTTGCCTTCCGGCCGACTCCATTTGACTGATCAAGATCCGTAATACGACCGGCCGAGAATTCCGCAAGGGATTCTCGGCTTTTTTTGTTTCGGAGCCGGACAACCGTTCTCCATGTGGCGTGCCGTCATCGAATCCGCCCTTAACTCATTTGGTGGGCGGCAGACGTCTCGTCCGCACCTGTAGCAGGGCATGTCTCTCCGAGACATGCCATTGTGTTATCGCCATGATTTTTAATCCCCACCCGTGGACGGGAGTGTTGAAAAAGACATACGCTCGGATATTCAGTAAAACACAACTGTAATGCGGGCGACACAAGGCCGCCCGCTACGCGAGGTTAGAGTTCTTTAACGCGTAGTGGCGGGGGTGGGCTCCGCCGCAGATGAGGCTTGTCAACAATCCCGGACGGGTGGGCTACCGGACCTACTCAAGACTACTCATTCCCACCCGTGGACGGGTGGGCCACCGGACGGGTGGGCCACCGGCCGAGAATTCCGCGAGGGATTCTCGGCTTTTTTTGTTTCAGCCCGAATCAACCCACACCTGTCGGATCAACCCCATATTTCACCCCCCTTGCCTTGCCTGTCTTTATTATCATCTACTCCCCTCACCTGAGCCAACCACGCCCGCACAACATACTGTACGGGAACAACTTAGAAAATCATAATTGGGCTCATTCGGCCTCTTCGGCATTTAGGCATCAGGCTTGCATCTATCCGGTTGAACCGAAACTGAAATGGCTTTACGAAGGCGGTACGTTATGAAAGTAAAGTTTGTTCTTACGATGGATGACGTGGTCATCGACAACGAGGTTTTTGACCAGATAGTAATGGACTGGGAAAGCGACATGGATCACGAGGACGTTTTGAAGCTCTCCCACGAATGGATCACCTCACAGAATTTCCTGACCCAGCGGATGGTCGGCTTGACCCGGGTGGGCGAATCATCCCTGACAATCGAACCGTTGGAAGATTAGAATATGATCTTCGACAAACTCGCCGAGGCCAAACTCGATCAACTGGTCAATCAGGCCGGTGCCAAAGCCGGTGAACTCACCGGCATTCTGGACCCGATTAAGGCTATGATTGTTGAGCATTTCGGCCAGAACGGGCTTTATGCGGCTTATATCGTTCTGGCGGCCTTATTGTTGTTTATCATCATGACCGTTGCCAGAGTGACCTTTTCAGCTCTGAAATACCTGGTTATTCCGGCTATTGCCCTGGCTTTTGTCGGCAGTCTGATGACCTCCTACAGCTTCGTCGCGCTATTGCCGGTGACCGTTACCATCAGCTCCGTTTTCCTGTTGGTCAAGGGGTAAGTCCCCATATCCCACTGCCTTCGAGCCAGACTATTGGGGCGGTTTTGCAAATTGCAAGACTCGCTCATTCATGCCTTAACGTAAGTACCGCAAGTAGTTAAGCCCGGCACCCAGCGTCCGGCAGTGTCTTTGCACACCTGCTTTTTGAAACAATTATCCGTGAAACTAGTATTCGCCGGAAGGTAAACAGCGAGATAGTCTATGGGCGAAAAGCAAACCTGCATTAACTGTGGTAGGGACCTTGTCGATCAAAACGGCGTCTGGGTCTGCCCGTCCTGCAACATCAGCGATATTGCATCCAGTCGGATATTTATCGAGGAAGAGGAATCCGACGAATATGTTTTCATTGAATGCCCCGGAGCAACTCTCTACGAGGAAGGCACCAACAATGTTATCGCCGGGGTAAAATTCCACGACAACGACGATCCGTTCAAGGGCTACAAGATAATCGGACATCCGGTCTACGCTCCCAATCATCGTAAACGCCGTCGGATAAAACGCGAGGCGCTGGGATCGATTCGTCGTTGTCGGGCCTGCCAGGATTACACGATTCGGATGCGCCGCAAGGAAGGAAAAGATTTTTTCATTCCCTCCAGCAAACATCCCAACCGCAAAAAGCTGAAATCGATCGAACACGTAACCTACGAGCCCTGATCCGACGATCAAACAATATCACTGATTCAAACTTGATACCGGTCGTCCGGTTCGCCTCCTTGCGGAATAAGCTGGAGGCGCCTATGAAAATGGAAGTCCTTGACCGATGTGGGATATGTGCCGCTTCCGATCTCGAACAGGTCGATCCGGATAACAACCTTTGTCGCTGTCGCACCTGCGGCTTCGTGTTCGACAATCCTCGTCCTACCTTAGAAGAAATCGGTCATTATTATTCTCAGCCGTCACAATACGACTCCTGGCTGGATCGGATTGAGGCACGCGATGACCTCTGGCGCCGTCGCCTGGCTAAACTCCTGCCGATACACAAACCAGGAAGTCTTCTCGATATCGGTGCGGGAATCGGCCAGTTCCTCCATCATGCTCGTCCGCATTTCACTACTGTCGCGGGGACCGAGTTGTCCGACTCAGCGATTATTATCGCTCGTGATAAATACAACCTACCACTCATCAAAGGGGACGTGCTCGATATCGACTTCGATAACTCCACTCGGTTCGACAACATCACTATCTTTCACGTACTCGAACACGTGCCCGATCCACGAGCCACGATCAAAAAGTGCTACCGCTTGTTGTCCGATGGAGGTCTTTTGGTGGTGTGTGTTCCCAACGATCTTCGTTCGTTGAAACGAAATGCTAAAAGTTCGGCCAAACGATTTTTTCGGTCGGTCGGTATCAATCGTTGGCGAGATCCCGGTCGACTCGGATTGCCGCGCATCGCTCTCGATGGCTCCATGGATGAAATCCATCTGTCGCATTTTACCTCATCAGTGCTGCATCGCTTACTCACCGACAACGGTTTTACGGTGGTGCAGAATTCGGTTGATCCTTATTTCGTCGCTTCTGGGGCTCGTCTCGTGTTGGAGAAAATGTACTGTGCCGGGATGAGCGCGACCCGCATCGTCCTCCGTCGCAACTGGTACGAGACAATCTGGATGGCTGCGTATAAAAACATTGACTCTGATTAGCGGGCATCGCAAGTCTGGTTCCGGAGTGAGCCGATCCGTAGACCGGATCCGTCTTCGAATCCGGCCTTTAACTCATTTCGCGGGTGGCAGACGTCTCGTCTGTCTCGGTGGCCCAAACGCCTCGACTTGGCGACTCCACATTTCCCGTTGCCCTCTCAGACTGATCATCCTATTCTGTTTCCATGACGGACAACTCTCCCAACCTGTTCGATCTTCAGCCCGCCCTTTACACGATCGGTTATCAGGGCCGGACAATCACCGACCTGATCGTGTTACTGCAAGATCACGGTGTGAGGCAGTTGATCGATGTCCGTCGCGACGCCTACTCGCGCAATCCGGACTACACCGGCAGCCGTCTGCGCGAGGCGATCGAGTCCGCGGGGATCAGATACATACACCTGCCGGAGTTGGGCATCCCGAAAGAGATCCGTTCCGACGCGACCTCCGCCGATGCCTCCCGGCGCGTTCTTGACTGGTACGAGAACGAATATCTGCCGGACATCCCGGACGCAGTAAACCGTTTGGCAGGAATCGTAAAAAAATACCTGTCCGCTCTGATGTGCTACGAAACGAAGCCGAGCGACTGCCATCGCGGCCGCCTCGCCCCGCTTATCGCTCGCCTCGCTGATCTGCCTTTGGTGCATTTGTGAGGTGGTCGTAAGCGTTAGAGGTCTTTCGGTGCCACACCTTAGGGTGGTTATTGGCAAACCTCCACACGAACCCAAACGCTGGGGAGACAAGCCCCACCGCTACGCGTTAAAGGAGCTTAACCTCGTGTAGCGGGCGGCTTGGTGTCGCCCGAGTTATAGTCGAGTTTTGTCGAAAATCCGGTTGTATGACTTCTCCAACAGACTCCGAGTGCTAATAGATCACTGCGCATTTATCCTTGCTTGATTCAACAAAATGGGCTAAATTCTCGCGATTTTTTAACACGCAGAATAGTAAAACAGTTCAGGAGGCATTGTGAGGCTCCTTACCCAGAAACGACTTATCATTATCCTGATGGTGTTGGCCGTCTACGCCGTGTACGGTCCGGCGTTCGGTCAGCATGAAAACCCGCTCGATACCGTCGAGTCGGGGGTTCAGGATAGTGTCGAACAACAGGTCACAGCAGTTCCCGACGAACAGGTGGCTATCCATAACGAACCGGCCACGGAGGCGGCACCAAACGAAGCCGAACACGATGAAGAAGACGACAGTCACGGCGGACCGGTGTTGGAAATCCTTCTCAGCCTGATCGTCATACTTCTGGCCGCCAAGCTCGGCGGTGATCTTTTCGAGCGTTTCGGTCAACCGGCCGTTCTCGGAGAGCTGGTGCTTGGCATGATTCTGGGCAACCTGCATCTTCTGGGTTTGGATTTCATCGAACCTTTCAAGCATGATATAACTCTGGAGGTCCTGGCGGAACTGGGTGTTATTATCCTGTTGTTCGAGGTGGGGCTGGAGTCCTCCGTGAAAGAAATGATGCGGGTGGGGCTGACTTCCTTTATGGTTGCTACATTCGGTGTAATTGCTCCGTTCTTCCTCGGTTGGGGCGTAGGCGCCTGGTTCCTTCCCGAAGAATCGATTTATGTCCATGTTTTTATCGGTGCCACTTTGACTGCAACCTCGGTCGGCATTACCGCTCGTGTTCTTAAAGATCTCGGGAAGATAAAATCCAAGGAGGCCCAGGTTATTCTGGGTGCGGCGGTAATTGACGATATCATGGGACTGGTGATTCTGGCGGTGGTAGCCGGGATCATTACCGCTGTGGCCAGCGGCTCCGGTGGCGGAGTCGGGTCCGGCATGATTCTCTGGATTATCGCCAAGGCGGTTCTCTTTATCGTGGGGGCGGTGGTTCTAGGACAGTTCCTGCTGCCGACTTACTTCAATCTGGCGTTCCGGCTTCGAGGAACCGGCGTGTTTCTGTCTTTTTGCCTCATGGTCTGTTTTGCCCTGGCGTTCCTGGCCGGTCAGATCGGTCTGGCTCCGATCGTAGGTGCTTTTGCCGCCGGTTTGATTCTGGACCCGGTGCAATACAAAAAACTCGAAGATAAAGACGGCCATCATATTCACGAGTTGATCACTCCGATCTCCGTGTTCCTGGTGCCGATTTTCTTCGTTCGTATGGGCATGATGGTCGACCTGACCACTTTCGCTCAGGTAGAGATTCTGGGATTCGCAGCGGTTATGACACTGGCCGCCATCATCGGAAAACAAGCCTGTTCATTGGCCATATTCGATAGGAAAACCAACCGGGTCGCTATCGGTTTAGGTATGATTCCGCGCGGCGAGGTTGGATTGATTTTCGCCGGTATCGGCGCCAAGCTCATGCTTGACGGCCACGCTGTGGTGTCTTCCAGCACTTATTCTGCGGTAGTTATCATGGTCATCGTGACCACTCTGGTGACACCTCCGGCTTTGAAGTTGTCTTTGTTAAAACATTCCAGCTAGCCGGTACGGCCATAGAGCAACTTAATAGCCGCTGCCGGAAACGACAGCGGCTCTTTCTTGGAAAAATCGATCGATGTTTGTATCTCTCAATACAGACCTGTTGAAATTCCGCCTGGTCGAGGAACCTCTGATCGACGCCGACTGGTTCGTGCGACATTTGGCCACCGTCATGGCTCACGATCCGGACGGCTGCTTTGCCCTTATGGTACAGAATGAACCGGTGGGAATGATTACGGCAACCGCATACGGCAATATCGGCTGGCTCGGCTGGCTGTATGTCAAAGTCACGCAACGCGATAAGGGATTGGGTGAGCAGCTCATGCGGCGAGGTGTTGAATATCTCCACGATGCCGGCTGCCGCACGATTCTTCTGGAGGCAGTGCTTAAAGCTGTCCCGCTTTACGAACGAATCGGCTTCAAGCCACTCTACCCGACACGCCACTGGCTGATTCAACCGTCAGAACCGTTTTCGGTCGACTGCCCGAACCTGACCGTGGAGTGCTATCGTTCCGAATGCCTTGACGACTTGACCGCTTTTGACACACCGCGCTTCGGCGCCAACCGCCGAGATATGATCGAACTGGCTTCGCATAATCCGAGCTTTACCGGATTTATAGCCCGATACGAGAATGAAATATGCGGGTACCTGTTCACCACCCGCACCACGACTAATCGTCAGGCGGGTCCGCTGTTGGCCGGGGCGGTTCCGGAGCGGGCGGCAATCGTAACGGCCCTGATAAACGCCGCCTTTGAGCAAGACGACTTGCCGCTCTATATCCGATGTCCCGAGGTCGATTCTGCACGCGCCGGAATAATCCGGGCCCTTGGGGCAAAATCAGGACCGGAGTATACAATGCGGATGTTTCTGGGCGAACCCTGCCCGCCTGCGCCACCCGATATACTCTCGCTGGGAAGCCCCGGTAAAGGGTAACGAGCTATTCATAGAACGAAAAAGACGGTCACGTCGATGCAATCCCGAGGTGGGCGGATTTGTTGGTTCTGAAAAACTTATTTGACCGATTTTACAGGCATTTCGGTTCTTTTAGCCAAGTAATTGGTTGTCACTAACTTCACTGCTGTTTGGAACAAAATCCAAAAAGCCTTGTCAAAGCAATAACAGAGTCTTATCTTATCGGGCAAACGGAGATAAATAGATTGTTATTGTCGTCTTTACATATTCTCCTGCAGCGGTCTCAACCGACAGCTTTGTCTGATTTTTCCTCCGGGGAACTTGAGCCGGGGTTGAAACGTTTATCTATCAAGGCTCAGAGACGATTGCAGGGATCGGATTCATTTCCGGGGGGCATGAAATGACCGACCAGAAAGCGGCTCTGAAGAAAAGGCAGGAGTTCGAAAAAGAGGCTCTGCCGCACATGGATGCGCTTTATCGTACGGCGTTGCGATTGAGTAAGAACGATAAGGATGCGGAGGATCTGGTTCAGGAGACCTATGTAAAGGCTTATCGTTTCTGGGACAAATTCGAGACCGGTTCGAACTGCCGGGCATGGTTGTTCAAAATCATGACCAACATTTTCATTAACCAGTACCGGTCAAAATCACGGTCCCCGATGACGGCCAATATCGACGATATCGATGACAATTTCCTATACGGCCAGTTGGCCACGGTTGACGGGGCTAAAGATCCTGAACAAGCGTTATTCGCTAAAGTCTTCGACGATGATGTTAAGAAAGCGATAGAAAACCTGCCCGATGATTTCCGTCTGGTGGTGGTCCTTTCATTTCTCGAGGGTTTCTCCTATCAGGAGATCGCCGAGATAGCGGATCTTCAGCTAGGCACGGTGAAATCGCGACTTCATCGGGGCAGGAAATTACTTCAGAAGCAACTTTGGGACTATGCAGTCAAGAACGGGTACATCAAGGACAAAGCCACATGACATGTCAGGAAGCACGCGACTTACTCTATGAGATAATTGATAAAGAAGCGTCCGAAATCGATGTAAAGCAGGTGCAGGAGCATCTTAGCAAGTGTCGTCACTGCTCGGAGATTTACGATCTCGAAATCAAGCTGAATCAATTGATTGCCGCCAGATTAGGCAGTGAACAGAAAGACAACAGCGCTTGTGTTTCCCGCCTGCGCGACCGTATTCTTGTCGATCTCGATAAGATCGATGAGGAACTTGGAGGCTCTCGAAAACGCCCTTTTGAGTTCGCCGCCAAGACTCTTGTCGCGGCGGCTTAGCTGGTTATTCTTATCGGTGCTTCATATTTTCTCACCAATCGCTATCATTTCTATAACGAATATAGACCTTTCGAGCAGGTGCATCTTACGTTCGCTTCCGATCTGATTTCCCTGTCGATACATCTGTCCCCGGCCGGGGGACTATCTAGTCCGGCGGTTTTTGTTGTTCCCCTGCCGGCCTGAGCTAAATTCCACTCGATGAGACAAATTTCTCAGGGCTTATCCCTTATTCCAAGCGGCCTGTTAAAAAAGCCTTATGACACAATGCGGGCTCAGGATACAACCGAAGTCAAAGCGACTCGAATTCACCCGAGCCGGAAGGCCGATTTCCCGAATCACGTAAGTGGCTGGCTTATCTGTGCTTCCGTGTTGCTCTTATCGCTGATGTCGGCAGGCAAAACCCTAGCCTATCCCGACAGTCTCCAGGCCCATCTCCTGATCGAGTCACAACAAGCGCTGTTTAACGACCGCTTCGACCAGGCCGACTCACTGGCTGAAAAACTTCGACGAATTGATCCTGATGATCCCGGTGGGTATTTCGCAGGCGCCGTCAGTCTTCTGGCACGTATGTTCGATTACGAAGAGGAGTATCTGGTTGACAGCTTTAAACTGTGGATAGATCGTACCGCCGCATTAGCTCGACAAAGGATTGATTCGGGTGTCGATTCCCATACGGCAGCCTGGATGTATAACTATGTCGGCAATGCCAAATCGTACCGGTCGCTTTACGAATCCCGATTCGGCTCGTTCACCGGCGCTCTGCGCGGGGCGATTTCGGCGCGGAATTCATTCGAAGAAGGAATTGACCAGGACAGCACCGCTTATGATCTCTACCTCGGTCTCGGGCTGTATCACTATTGGAAATCCGCCAAAGCCGGTTTTTTACGCACGGTAGGCCTGTTCAAGAATGAAATGGATAAAGGGATTGCCGAGTTGCGTCTGGCTACAGACTCCTCGCTGGTTTCATGTGAGTCGGCTCGTAATGCCCTGATCTGGATCTGGCTCGACCGCGAGCAGTACGACTCCACCATCACGGTCAGCCGCGAAATGGCCCAACGTTATTCCGACGGCAAGGTCTTTTTATGGCCGCTGGCCGAAGCTTATTACAAGCAGAAGATGTATGACAGCGCAGCGACTGTCTATGAGCGAATTCGCGATAAACTGCTCAGGCGACCGGGGAACTTCTTCAATCTTATCGAAGTCGACCACAAACTGGTGACCTGCCGAGACAAACAAGACTGTTTTGACGATGCTCGTGAATTAGCCCGACGCGCCCTGGAGTATTTCGACCGAGTCCCCGATAAAATTGCCCGTGAAAAACGGAGCGAGATGAATTTTATCCGAAGGCTGTCGAAGTAGTTTACATCAGCGGTCGGTATTCAGCGAACAATTACGAAGCTGCTACCGCGTATGTATTATCGTTTTACTCTCCTTGAGAATCGGTGAAAATACCTGACACAAACATTAATGGTGCATTTCGGCTGTAAATGTTAAATCAGACTTCATCTGTAGCGCTTGCCCGGCGCCATCCCATTCCGTATATTTTCTGAGACAAGCGCGCATAATATCCGTACAACTAGGCACTGAGGCCAATTATGTCGATATATACCCTTATGGGGATAATCCTGCTCGTCATCGCCGCCGTTATAATCGGCCTGCTTATGTTGCGCCTGAGAGTGCGCTATATTAACCAGCCGGACCGACACCGCCTGTTCGCCGGGCTCGGTCGCAGCGGCATTGAGATCGACTACCGCGCCCGCACCAGTCGCCTTAAGCTGTTCGGGGTACGGTTCAAGAGCAGCCCCCTGGATAAACCGCGTGAAAAAGCGGAGCCGAAACCTAGGACCGAGAAGAAGACCTCAAGGCGGCGGCGCTCGTTCAAAGACATTGCGGCCGTGCTGCTTAAGAGCCGAAGCGCTCTCTGGCGCTATACAGTCGGATTACTCGGTTCGCTGATTATCGAAGAACTCGAGGCTAAAATCGAGGCCGGTTTCGAGGAACCCGATTTGACCGGGGTTACTTACGGTTATTACCAGGCTGCCCTGGGAGCGGTGCCGGCCGTAGTCGGGCGATTACATTTCGTCCCGGACTGGACCGGGGCTTCGTTTGCCGCTCAGGGCCGGGTGGCGGTGGCTTTGCCGATGTACCGCCTGGCAGGCAAAACGATTGGCCTGCTTTGGCGTCTGCCGTTAAGAGAAATAGCGAAAGTTACGATAGGAAGAACAGAAGGAGACCAGGATGTCAAACAACGTAGTTGATATACTCAAAGGCGTAGTCGGAGAACTTCGCGAAATGGCCAAATCCGAAACGGTGATCGGCGATCCGGTAACGGTCGGCGATAAAACCGTTATCCCGGTGGTCAAGATCTCGTTCGGATTCGGAGCGGGCGGCGGCGAAGGCTCCCAGGAGAAGGTATCCGGTTTCGGCGGCGGCGGCGGCGGTGGGGCCAGGATTGAGCCGGCAGCGTTTATCATTATCGATAAAGACGGCGCCAAACTGCTCCCGGCCGGTAAGGGTAAATGGGATACGATTATCGATGCCATCCCCGGTATCGCCAAGAAAATCAGCAAGTTCAAAGACAAGTTCAAAAAATCCGATGACGACGATTTCGACTTCGACGAGGAGTTCCCGCCTGAAGAGGAGGACGCCTCCGGGGATAAAGACTCGGAGGACAAGGATTAGTCGCACACGGGGCAAGGAACGCCAAATCGAAAGGCCGCGTCTCAGATGCGGCCTTTTGTTATGTCATAATTTTAGCAGGATTACCCGTATTCAAATTATAACGGAACCAAGAATTGTCGCACGAAACGTATACCACGTTCGAGTTGCGCCAGGTCAGAGGTTGATATTCGGTTCTGAAAATACATCGGCTTTTCCACCGATAGAGTCCGGCCAGAGCCAGCAGCTATCGAACCGGAAATTACTCGTGTCGAAGTCTGAATCGAATACGCTCGGTACTAATCTCATAGTCTCGGGAAACGGATAACCGGGAAAACGAAGCTGGATTGAAATGGCGAAGTAGGCTTCCCACGTGAGATGGCCTTCGCAGACGGGTATGGTATACCAGGTGGCCCCGCCTGACATCGGCTCCAGCACAATCAGCCCAACCCTGCGCATTCCGGTCGTATCAAGCAGGCGGTGAATTGCCTCGTTAAGCTGTCCGATATATGCTATTTCCTGTTCCGGTGTTAATGGCCTGATCATGGGTTCGTCCTGACTCGAAAGATAGTCGAAGATGATTACTACCGAGTCGGCGGTGGGGAAGTCAACCTGAACGATGAAGTTCAGAGATGTGTCGGTTGCAATGTGTACGGAATCGAAAAAACTCGGGAAGCTGCGATCGGTGTTCACAAGTACACGATACCAGCCCGGTTCGAGGTCAATTCGGTAGTTCGAGGAGTCATCGGTTTGAGTGCTCGGCACTTCGGCCGCAGGATCGCTTTCGTTAATATCCTCGAAATCGAGATAGGCCGGCAGGCCCGTCATCACGCTATAGGGCTCCGGCGTGACGTATCCATCCTCAGGAAACGAATCCGGTAAAACCCCGACCTGGCCGCTCACGGTTACTTTGTTGCTGCTTTGAATGGTTGTCTTATCATCACCGCATTGAACCGCGATCAATAGCAGCAACATCAAACCGGCTATGAATAGAAGTCCCTTACACCTGCGCATATAGAAATCCTCCTAAAGAATCTGTCCTCCGCTCAAGCAACGAACATATCGGATGAATCGTTTGACAGAAATATAAGTATTTAACCTGGCCCGTAAAGGGCTGTTGTGGCAGCTTCCGGCCTTGACAATATCGCAGGTGAAGTCTATTTTGAAACAAGAACTCATAATGATGCGGAGGAATCTCTTGAAGAGAGCAATTAATGTAACGATTTGTCTATCGGTGGTAGTGGTGTGTCTGGTATTACCTGGCTGTGGTGACCAGAGTACTAGCCCGATCATATTGCCTCCGGTTTTCGGAGATTACGTTCATTTCGATACCGTCTCGATTATGAATGTCTATCCGACAGTGTTGGAACCGTACATTGACGGGGACATAATTGTCGGCGAGCCGTTCACCGATGTGAACGGCAACGGAGAATATGACGACGGCATTGACGGTTTCATCATGAGTGTGGGCGACGATAACCAGGACCTGAACCATGACGGTCGCTGTAACTCCTGGAACAACACCGAGCCCTATCAATGGAATCCGCTAATCCCGTGGGAGGATCTGAATGCGGACGGCGAGTTCACCTTGCCCAACAGCCAGGCGGATTCCGGCGAATGGTTCGGTGACGCCAACGGCAACGGTCTGCTGGACCACGAAAGCGGCATGCAACTGACCTGCTGTCGCGCTTCGGTGGAACAGAGCGGGACTACCTACTACTGGTACTACCGCGACTCGATATTCGAGCATACGACCGACTCCGGCTTCTACTACTGCCTTCCGGAACGAAGCGATCTGACCTGGGACTATTTGACGGATTCCCCTCGCAAGGTGAGTCATTTTTCATTCACTTTGAACGACTCAGGTCTGTTATACAACTTCAGCGACCAGAGCATCTTTTTGCTGGATACAGGTGAGATCAAGCAATCGACAAAGTTGTTCTCAATGGTGGAGTACGGCTGGCCTGACACTCTTTGGCAGACTGTTTCTATTGGAGACACAACAACCCTGAACGGTGTTTTTTACGTAAATCTGCTTTCTATAAGATTCACCTGGGATCATCCGGACAGCATTGCCGCCGGGACGTCAAATCCAAGCCGATTTTACTTCCTGTTCGACCTTTACCTTGGTCTGATAGACTTCGTCGCCCCAATGGAGGGCATCAATGTCCCGGAGCATCGTCAATTCGACCTGCGGTTGTGGAATACTCGTCATTCGATGACACGATAGCTCAGATTTTGCCGAGCACGCCTCGTAAATAAGACAGGCGCTGCTCGGCATTGACACTCGAAAGGTCAATCATTACTTGCGGATGACCGATCAGCGAGAACTCCATCGGCTGGTCGGTGGCCTTCCGGAGGGCTTCCACTTCGCGCCGTTCGAGCTTGCGATCCGGTTTGAAAAACAGATTGGCCATGCCCCGCTTCAGCTTGACCTTTTCCATTTCAAGAACGGCTGCTGAGACCTTGACCGCCGCAGCATCGAACAGGTTGTCAGCCGAACGAGGGAGTCTCCCGAAACGGTCGCGGACCTCATCGCGCAGCTTTTCGACGGCATCGAGGGTGGTGCAGTCGGCCAGGCGACGGTAGATATCTACTTTTTGATGGCGGTCGTTGATATACCGGTCGCTCAGGTGCAACTCGGCGTCCAACTCCATCTTGACCTCGGGCAACCGATGGATCTGTTTCCCCTGAACCTCGGCAATCGCCTCTTCGAGCAGGCGGGTATACATATCGTAACCGATTTCCTCAATAAAACCGGATTGCCTCGCACCGAGGATCGTTCCCGCGCCGCGAATTTCCAGATCGCGCATGGCCAGGGCAAAGCCCGAGCCCAGATCGGAATGGGCTTCGAGCGCCCGCAACCGTTTGACGGCATCGGCCGACATCAGCCGTGTCGGCGGACTCAACAGGTAGGCATAGGCCCGCCGGGCCGAACGACCGACCCGACCGCGAATTTGATAAAGCTGAGCCAGCCCGAACCGGTCGGCACGGTTGATAATGATCGTGTTGGCCGAGGGGATGTCCAGCCCGGACTCGATGATCGAGGTGCATAACAAAACGTTGTAGCGGCCGGACATGAACGCCAGCATGATTCCTTCGAGCGATTTTTCGTGCATCTGACCATGAGCGATCCCGATTTCGGCCTGCGGCACCACTTTCTTGAGATAGCGATACATCGCCTCGATTGTCTGTACCCGGTTGTGGACAAAAAACACCTGCCCGCCGCGGTCGATCTCACGCAGTACGGCCGTCGCAATAATAGCCGGATCGAACTCTACCACCTCGGTCGAAATCGGCAGACGATCCTTGGGTGAGGTGGTAATGAGGCTCATGTCGCGCGCACCCATCAAAGCCATTTGCAGCGTGCGCGGGATCGGCGTGGCCGTCATGCTGATCGTGTCCACGGAGGCTTTGAGCTGACGCAGTTTCTCCTTATGACGGACGCCGAAACGGTGTTCCTCATCGACAATAAGCAGTCCCAAATCCTTGAAAAACACATCCTTCGAAAAAAGACGATGGGTGCCGATCACCAGATCGACTTTTCCCTCGGCCAGTTCGTCCACGATCTCGAGTTGCTCTTTGCGCGTCTTGAACCGGGAGAGCATCTCCACCCGCACCGGAAATTCATGCAGCCGCTCCGAAAATGTCTGGAAATGCTGCTGGGCTAAAATCGTGGTGGGGACCAGCACCGCTACCTGTTTACCCTGCTCGACTGCTTTGAATGCCGCTCGCACCGCCACTTCGGTTTTACCGTAGCCGACATCACCGCAGATCAGGCGATCCATCGGTTTGTCCTCGGCCATATCGCGTTTGACGTCGTTGATCGCTTTCATCTGGTCGGGAGTTTCATCGTAAGGGAACGAGGTCTCGAGCTGTTTGAGCCAGACTGTATCCGGACCGAAATTGTAACCCGCCTGCGCCCGCCGTTCGGCGTAGAGTTTGATCAGGTCGGCCGCCATGTCGGCAATCGCCTTCTTGGTCTTTTTCTTGAGTTTCTCCCAGGCGGGACCTCCGAGCCGGGTCAGCGCCGGGGCGGAATCTTTACCGGAGTATTTTGAAACGCGGTTGAATTCCTCGATCGGGACGTACAGCTTGTCTTTCTCGGCGTATTGAAGCAACAGGCAGTCGCGGTTTTTCTGATCGACCGTAATCGTTTTTAATCCGAGATAACGGGCAATACCGTATTCGGTGTGAACCACGAAATCACCGGGGTTGAGGTTGGCATAGTCGGAAATCGCTACGCCTTCTTTGAACTTCTTACGCCGTATTCGCCGATGATAACGACTGAAAATCTCATGGTCGGTCAGGACGGCATAGCCGTCGCGGCGGTTAACGAACCCGCCGTGCAGGTTGATTACATCCAACGGCGGATCAAAATCGAGCCCGGATTTGTCGGCGATTAACTCCGCCAGTCGGGCGGCCTGACCTTCGGTATCGGTCGCCACGAAATAAGTCAGTCCCAACGCCTCGAACTCGCGGACCGTTTCGCCCAGCAGGTCCAGGCGCGAACCGAGAGAGGGATGCGACTGGCAGCCGAAGTCGATAATGTCGGCGCGGCCGCCTCGAAACGGCACCTGGTCAATTCGTTTCGAGTGCGCCAGTCCGGTGAATAGAATTTCAGGGGGAGTGTAGTATTCCTCAGGATTCGGGAGACGACTCAGTCGGCCGGTTAAACGCTTGCGCAACGTTTCCGCCTCGTCCATGACTACTTCAGCGGCGGTGCGAAGATTCCCTTCCGCCTGGAAATATATCAGACAATTGTCGGGCAAATAATCGGTCAGGCGACCGCTTTTCATACCAAATAATATCGAGAGCCATTCCAAACCCGGCAGCTCGGGATCGTTGAGGTAGCGTAAACGGATAAAATCGCCGTCTTCCTGCGGGAGGCGTTCGAGATAATTTTCGAGAGTGTCCTGAGTAATCGGGATTTCACGTTTAGGTAAAAGGCTGACTTCGTCAATCCGGCCGGTAGTACGCTGGGTAGCGACATCGAACTCACGGATTGTATCCACCTCGTCGCCGAATAACTCGACTCGGATCGGGCTTTCCGCGCCCGGCGTAAACAAGTCGATCAATCCACCGCGAACTGCAAAATCACCCACTTCCTCGACGATCGGAACACGACGATAACCGAGTTGCACCAATCGGTCAATCAGATCATCCAGATCGATCTCCGCTCCGCGTCGGAAACTGACCTGACTGGAACGAAGGAAGTCGATATCAATCGTCGGTTCCATCAATGACCGCACCGAACAGACTGTCACGGGCAGATGGCCGGACACCAAGGTCGACAGTGTGGAAATACGGCGTCCCAGGATTTCGCCCACCGGAGCGCGGAAGTCATAAGGAAGAATCTGCCGGGCCGGGAAATGCCCCACCTGGTTTTCACCCATCAGAGCCGCGAGGTCATCGTAAAGATGACTGGCTTCATCGGGACCTTCGGTCACTACCAGGATCGGTCTTGTGAGGGTATTGTACAGGCTGCTGATCAGCAATGAAGGGGTGGAGCCGGCCAGTCCCGTAACCGTGACGCAATCGGGAACGTCGGTCCTGATGCGCTCTATCAACTTTAAGAACCTGTCGGAACCGGTAAAACGTGCGGCAACAGCATCAATACGCCGGTTTTCTTTAACCGCTATGGCTTTCATGAATCTCTTCTTCCTTCCAAACTACCGAACAGCACAAAAGCCCCGATCGGGATCCGACCGGGGGGTGTTTGTCTTTTTCGTTCGTCGCCAATATAGGCGAAAGCGGTTTAAAATCAAGGTATCAATAAGCCGAATCTCCGTCGGCTATAAAAAATAGTCTTCGAGCTATTGGAGTTCCATCATGAGGTCAGAGCCAACCTCGAGTTCGTCATAACGAGACTCCGTCCAATGATATAACACAATAATGGTAACGCGCCGATTTCGGGCATCGTTAGGATTGTCCTTGATCATCGGGACTTCATCGGCATAGCCGCGCACCTGTCGCACCTGGCCTTTGTAAAGGCCGGAGACCTCCATCAACGCCCGGGCTGAATTGGCGCGGTCGGCGCTCAGTTCCCAATTGGTGTAGATTCCATCGCCGCCGTAGGAGGCATCGGTATGCCCCTCGATAACCAGTCGGTTGGGAAGCCGACCCAACTCACGAGCAATGGTGATAAGAATAATGGCTGACTTCTGTAGCAACTTAGCCGAGCCGGGTTCGAAGAAAGCGGGAGAATCCTCGGATTCATTCAGAATAATGCGCAAGCCCTCAGTGGTGAGCTGGAAGCGGATATTGTCACGTAACCGCTTGAAGGCCTCCTGCTTGCGGAGTTCGTCCATAATTTTCTGAGCCGCCTGAGCCATTTCCTGTTTTTCCAGTTCTGTCGGTCCGCCTCCGCCTGAACGATCCGGGGCTTTTTGTTGCAAACCCGAAGTGGGGCCATCCGTCGGCAGGACCGAACGCCCGCCTTTTAGCATACCGGCGCCTCCCTGTTCCTGGAATTTGCCGGGGTCACGGAAATAACCGGCAACGGCGTCTCGGACTTCCTGTTTCTGGCCAACCAGCCACATTACCAGAAAGAAGGCCATGAGCGAGGTCATGAAGTCGGCAAAAGCTACCTTCCAGGAACCGCCGTGATGACCGCCGTGGCCGCCCTTCTTGCGTTTTATGATAATTGGTTGTTGTTCGGTTTCGCTCACCTGACCTACCTCTTCTTGGCAGCATTACAGGCGGACTCAAGTTCGAGGAAGTCCGGTCGGACATCCATAAAAAGAGCACGACGAGCGAATTCGACTGCGATCACACCGGCGACACCTTTATTGAAGGCCAGCAGGGCATGTTTCATACAGGTCAGATACTGGCGGTTCTCGAACACCCGGTGTTTCATCGAAGCCGCCAGGGGGCCGACGAAGCCATAACACATCAGAATGCCGAGGAACGTCCCGACCAGAGCCGAGGCTACCGAATGGCCGATCTCCGACGGCGGACCGTCGAGCTTGGCCATTGTAATAACGATACCCAATACCGCCGCCACGATTCCAAGGCCGGGCAGCGAGTCGGATACAGCGTTGAGCGAATCCGGCGGTTGCATTTCTTCTTCATGACAGGCTTCGATATCGGAGTCCATCAGGTCTTCCAGATCGTGTGGCTGGACCGCACCGGAGATAATAACCCGCATGGTATCGGCGAAAAATGCCAGAGCATGGTGATTTTTTAGAAACTTGGGATAGCGCTGAAATATCTCGGATTCTTCGGGATGCTCGATATGGCTTTCGAGACCGACCAGTCCGTCGCGGCGGGCAACATTGAATACTTCGAACATCATAACCAGCAGGTCAAGGTAATCCTGCTTTTTCATTCCTCCCCCCATGACGCCCTTAATCTGTCCGACCATGGCTTTTACGGTTGGCAACGGGGTGGAAATCAGGAGTGAGCCCAGCGCCGCACCACCGATGATCAAAACTTCATTCGGCTGATTGAGAGCCATGATCTGGCCGCCGTGCCAGACGAAACCACCCAAAACGCACCCGATTACAATTGCTGCGCCGATGAATATAAACATAGTCTTTTATCCGCTATTTCCCAAGAATGTTTACAAAACCGTTATCAATGTATAAATCGGCAATTTGCGACCTTTCTGAAGGGTTCGATAGACGAAGGATCATCCGGATCGAACCGGCCGGATCAGAGAGATGACTGAGCCGCTGGTCTAGTTCTCAAACAGGGCATTATTACCCTGATTATCTCGTCGCGGTTGAACGGCTTAGTCAGATATCCCGCTGCCCCGAGCGCGGCTGCCTTTTCAGCGGTGAATTGGCTGGTATTACCGGTCATCAAAACCACCGGCATCGACTCATTAACCTTTTTAATTTCCATGAGGAGGTCCTCGCCCGACATCGGTTCCATAAAAATGTCGGTCAACACCAGGCATATCCGCTTATTGGATTTGAGCATATCCAACGCTTCCGGTCCGGATTCAACGCCGACAGCGTAATATCCTTCCCGATGGAGAATTTGCAGGAGCAGGTTTCTGACGATCTTTTCATTTTCCACGACCAACACCCCGCTGCGGAGACCTTGCTCAATTTTCTTCAGTTTATCTCCAAGCGCAACGACATCAAACGGCTTGGCAATAAAATCCGTGGCTCCCAGGTGTAGTCCTTGTAAAACGGTCTTTGAATCCGTTGACGCGGTGGTGAGAACCACTGGAATATGATTCAGGCGCGGTTCATCTTTAATGCGCTGAATCAACTGCAGGCCGTCGACCCCCGGCATGATAATGTCTGAGATAACCAGGTCGATATCATCGCTCGTGGACAATAAGCGATATGCCTCCAAACCCGATGTCGCCAGCAGGACTTCATGGTTCCCCTGGTTCAGCGCATTGGTCAGGACCTTCGCTGAAATTGGTTCGTCTTCGACTAATAGTATCTTCACGACACACTCGTTTTTTCGGTGGTTACATGGATAGTGATCTTCTTCACCAGACGTTCAATTCGTTTCATCGATTCATCCATAGTCAGGGTATCGTCGTCCATGACCGCTTTTCGGAGATTTTCAGTCAATTCCGACAGATCGTAAAAACCGATCTCATTAGCCTCATCACCCAAAGTACTGATCAGGGCATAGAGCCTTTCGTTTTCATCCGAAGACAACTCCCGTTCGATTTCCGCCAGATATTCCCGGGCTTTACGAGTAAAAGTCCCGATTAGTTCATAGGCGATATGATAATCACCCCGGGCTTGTTCGAGTAAAAAGCTCTCATCGAATCCTGATGGTAGATTCATTTCTTGTTCAGGGGACAACCAACCCGGTTGAATCATACGTTTTACCAATGAAATCAATGCTGCCGGTTCATACGGTTTTGTCAAAGTTTCATCGATCGCTTGCGACAACCATTGCGGAAGCTCCATTCGGTCTATTCCCGGGGCAGCAATGACGAGCATTGGATGATGCTCTTCACCTGCGGCATCTCGGACAACTTCAATCGATTCGGGACCGGTTGCCCGGGCCAGATCAATATCGAGTATGACCAGATCGACAGTCTCATCAGAGAGATGCTTCAGCCCGTCCGCTAACGATGATACCGCTGTGACATCGAACTTGTGACGAGTCAGAAGACCGGTAGCCGCCTTTCGATCGGCATCGTCTCGATCGATGATCAGAACTCGCCCCCATTCTATGTCAGTCTCATCCGCCGGTGGGGCCGTTGCCTGAGCGAGTTTGTCAAGGTCCAGTTCGAGCGGATGCCAGTCAACATCCTTGTGACACCAGCCGGCCACTTGTCGAACCAAATGATAAAGTTCACCCCGATGAAATTTACCTTGAAGGACATTTTTCGTCTTCAGACCGGGGCGCGATTGATACTGCTTGTCATCGGTCAGCACAATAGTTCCGGAGAATTTAAGTAATCCATTAAGGAGACTATGAATCTCAAGTTTGTCTGAATCGAACATAGCTTCATCAATCAACACAATATCCGAATCAACCGTTGACGTATTACCTTTTGATAGTTTGGCGTAATCACGTACAACCGTGACACCCCAGGTTTGAAGGAGTCGCTCAAGACGCTTTATCGTTTCCACTTTTTCAGAAATGAGTTGTGCTGTTTGATGAGGCACGGTTTTATCGTCGAGCGATACTTCCGGCTTAATTTTCAAGAGCAGATCTGCCGTGAAGCTAACCCGTCCTCCTCTGGTTTGTTCCAACTCATCCCGGGGAGAGTCGTCCACCCAGATTTCTCCCCCCAACAAGTTGACCAAACGGGCGGCAAGAGGTAATCCTACCCCGGTGAGCTGTTGAGCATATTTGGGTTCATTTTCAGTGAGTAATTGAAAGACCGATCCTTTTTCACTGGGATGGAAACCTGATCCGGAATCGGTAATGCTGAACCGAATATGAGGACGCTTGCCCGGACAACACTCCCGAGCCACTTCGATCATTACACTTCCATCATGAGCGTGATGAACGGCGTTATCCAAAAGGATTACCAGAACCTGCAGCAGTCGGTCGGGATCACCCATCACCGCCGTTGGCAATTCGCAGTCCATTCTTGCACTGACAGTGACATGGTGCTCTTTCATCTGCCGACGCATCGAGCGCACAGCTTGACGCAGGATTCCTTCCAAGGAGAATTCGATCGGTTCCAGTTGACTCCGACCGGAATCGGAACTGGTGATATCCAGCAGACCGGTCATCAACGTAACGAGACGTTCCGCCTGCTCTGAAATCGTCTCCACATATTCTGAGGCTTTTTCAGTGAGGTTGGTTTCGAGAACACGCTCAGCGAGACGAGACATCGCCTTCAGCGGTTTCCTTATTTTGTGACTCAATCGCGCCAGCAGGAGGCTGCGACTTTTGAGTGTTTCCTCCGCCTGCCGGTTGGCTGCCCGCAGTTCGTCAATCAGGCCGGTAAGATGGACCGTATTGGCTTTTCTCAATTCATCGACGGATTGAAGCTCACGATTCGTCTGCTCCAGAGATGCTTCAGCCGTGACCTGTTCAGAGACATCAACCGCTACCAGCAGATATCCGCTGATCCGATGATCTGATACAGGCATTTGGCTGACTACGGCCTTGACTATAATGGCTTGTCCGTCTTTGCGGAAAAATCTCCAGCGACGCTCATGATATCCGGATCCGGTAATACCGGCAAAAGGCGCCAGGGGATCATCGGCCGTAACATCACTCCCTTTAACCGACTTGATGAAATCAGCCAGTTCCTGGGGATCGTAGAACAAACAGGCCGTTTCATGACCGATCAACTGATCGGCATCATATCCCAACAGCCGTTCTGCGCCACGGTTGAAAAGGGTAATAACTCCTTGTTCATCAACAGCAATGATGGCTACCTGGCGAGCGGAATCAAGAACCGCTTCAAGTTGAGACAGAGCCCTTGTCAGCTTTTCCTCGTTATGCTGTTGTTCAGTGACATCTACCATGACCCCGTCCCAGAGGACATCACCGTTGATTAAAGCTCTCGGTCGCGACAAACCACGCATGAATCGTTCTCGACCATCCACGATCACCCGGAAAGTCTCCTCCCAGACACTCAGATTCTCCGCCGATCGCTTGATAGTCGTTGTGATATGTTCGATGTCGTCTTCAGGGATTGAGTTCCGCACTAAATCGAAACAATCCATCAATTCGTTTGCCGACGTCCCGAATATATCCACCGCACCACGACTGACCCAGGGGAACGTCATGGTTCCGTCTCGTTGCAATTTGAACTGGTAGACCATGCCCGGGAAATTCGATACCAGCCGTTCGAAACGAATCTGACTCTCCCACAGCTCAGCCTCGACTTGTTTCTGCTCCGTTGTATCTTCAGCCAGTCCGACAAAACCGACCGGTGTGCCGGCATCATCGGTAAGCAACACCGAGGTCATGTGACAGGGGAATTCCGTACCGTCATTTCGCATGTGGCCGACGTCACCTTCCAGCAATCCATGTTTCATAACCTCCCGGTTGAACGGCTCGACCTCCTGTATTAACTGTCGGGGGGTGTGGAAAATGGATAGATTAATACCAACTATGTTCTGACTGTCGCGTCCGTGCATTTTGAGCCAGGCATTATTGGCATACAGAAGCTGCCCGTTCAGGTCGGCAACGGCTACCCCTTCGTGAGCATGGGTAACAGCATGCTCAAGCCATTCGAGTCGTTCCTGAGCGGCACGTACTTCCGACAGGTTGTCACAGACGGCTATGATGGAATCGAAACGACCGGCGTGATGCAGCGGCAACATAACCAGATGCCAGGTGACATCACTGCTATCAACTACGGAAATTGATGTCTTATTATTGGTTTGAAAAACCCGGGCGAGCCCGCTTTCGAATCGTAGTCCGGAATCTTCTTTAAGGAGCTTTGCAAAACTGCTGCCCTGTAGTTCTTCTCTGGAACCGACTAACGGCAATCGCCGATTGGCATATACCACTAGGCCATCGCGGTCAATCTCCAGGATGTTGGCCGGGATATTGGATAGAAGCTCCATGATTTCAGACCGGCTTCTCCTTAGTGCCTCTTCGGATTCAGCCAAAGTCTGTTTTTCGGACTCGATCTGGGATAAATATAAACGCTGGTTCCTTATTTCCCTCTCGGTGGCGATGACGACTTCCTGTTGTGCTCTTGACAGGTTTTTTTCGAAACGAGACAGCAACACGAAGATGAACAGGAACAGGGCAAAACCGGTTGCCAAAGACACTAAGATCAACCAACGCAGATCGACCATCAGACGATCCCACTGCTCCGTGTAGTCGTACATCACCGCTACTTCGCCGATTGGTTGCCCCGAGCTGTCCAGCAGTTTGGTGAGTCGGGCGGACATCTCCCGCTTGCCAATCCCGAAGAAATGGGTATCTGAATTACTGTTCTTATTTATTCCGGAATGGCTTAGAAGAGCCCGCCAGGCATCAGCCGGAAGATTGTCAATGGTACTGGCTAAAAGCAGGTAATCAGGATTATTACCCGGTCCGACAAGTCTATGGGTGGAATGAAGTGCTTCCGTCCAGAGAGCCGGATCAACCTGTTCTCTCTTGATCAACACCGCCAGTTCAATGTTGAGTTGTCCGGCTATTTCCTTGAGTATCCATTCGGTTCCGCACTCGATTTGGATATAACCTATCAGCCGTCCCTCATACTCCCAAGGATGTACGACACACATTTTGAGGCGTCCGTCTTCATCCAATTCCAGACCTTCCACCCCCATCTTTTGACGCATTGCCGATACCATGGTCAGACACTGGCCGGATACCTCAGGATTATCATAGGTTTGCCATCTGAGAATAATGTTCCCCGCGGTATCGGAAAAATAAAGTTCTTCTGCGCCGAGATCCTTGGTCAGAATAGAAAAATACTCGTTTAATCTCGCTTTTATCGAGGTGGTGTCCTTTGCACACCATCGTTGAGCTACGAAGTCGTTCATGAGGATAGTTTCCACAGCCTGATGCACTTGCCGTGCATGATAGCGACTGGATCCAAGAAACGTTCTCTGAACCGATTGCAGACGCATATCCAGTTGGCCGTGTACGGCATCACTCTGGTATTGATAGGAAAAATAGAAGAAGGCGCATATCAGAAACGCCAGGACCGCCACTAAAGGTGTCAGCACTCGTACTCTTAGTCCAATTCCATTGTCATGCATGCTTTGCGTAACGGTCCTCAAAATGCCCCCGTTTTTTATCTAAGCAATCGAACGCAGTCGTTATAACCATGCTTTTCCGGAAACCAACACCGCCATTCTTAAGAGAAGGCGGATATAAGGATTCTCATTTGATTATCGGCAACTCGGTTTAATAGCTTAAGCGTTGTGCAGTATCATCTTGCGCGAGCCAGAAGAGTCACCGATCGGTAGTCCTAAGCCGATTTTTACTTGCCTTAGCCATCGCTGTTGCCTATTAACCTGATATATGCAAACGATCAATCACCTTCTGAGTACGGCAGCCAACTGGATCTGGGGTGAACCATATTTTGCAATGCTCCTGCTGGGGACGGGGATATTTCTTACTATCAGGTTGGGCGCCATACAGATAAGAGGATTTGCCCACGGTTTAGCCATAGTCAGCGGGAAATATGACGACCCGGCCCATCAAGGGCAGTTGACTCATTTCCAGGCGCTTTGCGCTGCTCTTTCGGCCACAATCGGTATCGGCAACATCAGTGGTGTGGCCATTGCCCTTTATTTTGGGGGACCTGGGGCGATTTTCTGGATGTGGATATCGGCTCTGTTCGGTATGGCTCTGAAATACACCTCGTGTACGCTGGCCATCAAATTTCGCAAGATCGATCCCGACGGCAACGTACGCGGCGGTCCGATGTATTTCATCGAACTTGGCATGAGTAAATCACTCCGGCCCCTGGCTTATATGTTTGCCGTATGTACGGCCTTTGCTGCATTCGGATGCGGCAACATGGCCCAGTCCAATACCATTGCTCATTCGATCATAGAAGCATTCGGGATTGGCTCGGGATCAGAGACAATTGTTCGCATCATTATCGGTCTCATCCTGGCCGGTCTGGTAGCGCTGGTGATTATCGGCGGGATCAAACGAATTGGAAGCGTTGCTTCCTACCTGGTCCCATTCATGTCGGTTGCTTATGTCGGTTCCGCTCTGATCGTGCTGGCTATCAATTACGATCGGCTCATCCCCTGTCTGCAATCGATATTCTTTTTCGCTTTCAATCCGACTGCCGCGGCAGGAGGTTTTGCCGGAGCCGGTGTCTGGTTTACGATACAGCACGGGCTTAGGCGCGGCCTGTTCTCGAATGAATCGGGGCTCGGTTCCGCTCCCATGGCGCACTCTACCGCCAAAGTCGAGGAACCGGTACGCGAGGGACTCGTGGCTATGCTGGGGCCGTTTATCGACACTATCGTTATTTGTACCATGACTGCCCTGGTGATTCTTTCTACCGGTCAATGGGGGCTTGATCCCAACACCCAGGGTGTTTCTCTGACCATGGCGGGATTCCAGAATTCACTCGGTGAATTCGGCCGCTGGATGGTTGTCCTGGCGGTTTTGCTATTCGGTTATTCTACTTCATTAAGCTGGTCATATTACGGAGAGAAGGGAATCGAATACGTTTTGGGCACAGGCGCCAAACGGTACTACCGTTGGATTTACGTGTTGTTCATTTTCCTCGGGGCGGTGCTTAAGATCCAGGCGGTTTGGGATTTCTCAGATATGGCCAACGGCCTGATGGCTTTCCCGAACCTGGTTGCCCTGATAGGATTATCAGGCGTAATGGCCGCTATGACCAGGAAATACATGGACGAAAAAGCCCGGGGGCTGCATAAGCCGTTCCGTTGATAACAATCTTCGACTAATTAACGGACCCGGCCTGACACCGGGTACATTCTTTTCCAAGATCCTTTACGTTTGTGAGACGCCGGGCTGAGGAGCCGCAGACTACATCATTGACAGAGCCACATTTTGACAGGTATACTCGACCGGGCTTGAGGAATCGTCCGGTCAGCCGATAGATAAACTGAAGGACAATAACTTAAGAGGATAATAGAGCTTATGAGGTATCTCGTTACCGGCGGCGCCGGATTCATCGGGTCCAACCTGGCCACGAAACTCGCGGAAATGGGCGAACAGGTGCGGATTTTAGATAATTTCTCATCGGGTCGGTCCGAGAATATCGCTGCTCTGCCGGATTCCGTGGACGTAATGGAAGGAGATATTCGCGACTATTGGACCGTGGTCCAGGCTGTTCGTGAAATCGACTACGTGTTGCATCAGGCCGCTCTGCCTTCGGTGCCACGTTCGGTCAAGAATCCGCTGACCTCGAATGCGGTCAATATCGACGGCACTCTGAACCTGCTTCAGGCCGCCCGCGACGCCGGGGTAAAGAAGTTCGTCATGGCCTCCTCTTCATCGGTTTACGGTGAATCCGAAGAACTCCCGAAACATGAAGCGATGGTCCCCAGTCCGCTTTCTCCTTATGCCGTTACCAAGATTACCAACGAGTATTATCTCAAAGTTTTCTGGCAGCTTTATAACTTCCCGACCGTTGCGTTGCGCTATTTTAACATTTTCGGTCCGCGTCAGGACCCCGGCAGTGAATACGCCGCGGTGGTGCCGAAGTTTATTACCGCCTTTTTGACCGGCAAACAACCAACCGTTTTCGGTGACGGTGAACAGTCGCGCGATTTCACGTATATCGACAACGCCGTCCAGGCCAATATCCTCGCAGCCACCAACAATGCTATCTGCGGCGATCATTTCAATGTCGCCTGTGGCGGGCAGTTCACACTCAACGATCTGCTCGACCAGCTCCGGAAAATCATCGGGGTCGATACTCCGGCCAACTACGCCGAGGAGCGCCAGGGCGATATCAAGCATTCGTTTGCTTCGATCGACAAGCTGAAAGCGTTCGGTTATAAACCGACCGTGGATTTCGCCGAAGGCCTCAAGAAAACGGTTGCGTGGTTCAAAACTCAATCGGTTACGGATCCGGCAGGGAAACCTGCCTGAGGCGAGTAATTGCCATAAGACGATCAAACCGCCCGAACCTGGTTCGGACGGTTTTTTTTTGTACGGGATTTCTATATCGTAAAACGCCAGCCGCAGTAAAATTCTTTTCCGGCGTTTTCATCCGGAGGACAACCAATGCACTCCGTTTTAATACGCGGGTCGATTGTTTCCGCGAATTTGCCGTATTCCACCAGACCTACTGATTTACAGGGAAAAAGCGCCATCTGTTTGCGCCGACGGGCCGACTGCACGCGACAGTCAATCATGAAAAACTCGAACGAATTATCAGTCTCGTGACGGATTTCCTGTTCATTCAACACCCCGTACAGCCGATATCCGAGCGCCTTCTTGAGTCCCTCCAGGCCGCTGTTCTCAGCGATGTCGTGGCGTTTCATGATCCTTTTGGCCTCAATGACGGTAAACCGCTCCCAGGCTTCAGTGTCCAGCTCGATAGCTTCTTCCAGGCCGTGGTGGCGTTCGACTGCCTGAAACCATAAGCCGTCATGAGCCAGCCAATTCTTGGCAAAATCCTCAAGCATTCCCTCTAATTTTTCACGACTAAGACTCTTTATTTGATCCATGCTCATTGTCGGTCCCCGGTTAGCGTTCGTAGTCCAACAGCCAATTCTGTATTGACCTATTTACAAAACCCAAAGTTTGCAATATCTTCGCTTTTGACAAGCTTTTTGAGGATGTTGGTCAAATCAATATCCAAAAGGCTAAGTCAAAGAGCTTGAAAAGGTTTGCGCAATATCTGACTGATCTGTCAGGGGGCTTTTATGCGGTCTTAATTCGCTCCCGTAAGAGATTGCCAAACAATAAGTTAAGATAGTCAATCAAGCTCGCCGGGCGGCATGGTTTTCGCTCGGATTGGACATACTGATAGATACGTTCGTCAACAACATGGAGATATAATGGCAAAAATAACCGTTTCTACGATAATCAGTCTTTTAATACTGGCCGGTTCTTTGATGGCCGGAAACATTGGCCCGGATCTTCAGTCCCAACTGGCGACGGCCGATCAGAATGAGCTCATAAGTGTCTGGATTCGCCCGGTATTGGCGACTCCGAAAGCTGAGATGCTGTCTGTTGCCGCCTCCGATAACACCACTCGCGTCGGTCGTTTTCAGGCCATGCGCCGTGAACTCGAACGCAACCACAGTATCTCACAGACTCCGGTAATGGAACGTCTGCAGACGCTTAAAACACAAGGCAAGGTAGGGCAGATTAAAGGGCACTGGCTGGTCAATATCGTGGAGACGGAGCTAACTCGCGAAGAAATCGAGCAATTGGCTTCCGATCCGAACATCGAAACAATCTATGCCGCTCCCAGCATCAGTCTCATTGAACCGGAAGAGCCTCAGGTTGCCCCATCGATGTCTACTGATGCCTCCACGGTAACCAACAATCTGATCGCCATTAACGCCGACCTTGCCTGGGCACAGGGATATACCGGTGCGGGACGACTGGTTTGTTCGTTCGACACCGGTGTCGACGGTGATCATCCGGCTCTGAGTTCATCCTGGCGCGGCAACGACGGCAACTATGCCGCGGCCTGGTTTTTTCCCCGGACTGACGCCCTGGCTACTCCGACAACCATACCTGACTGCGGCAAGTCCGATTGCAACCCTACGCACGGTACTCATACGATGGGCTTGATGGTTGGTCACGACGATGCTACCGGCGACACTGTCGGCGTAGCTCCGGATGCCGAATGGATTTCCGCTGCGGTTATTGATATCGCCGGTGTCTCAATTATTGACGCTTTTGAATGGGCCGCCAATCCGGACGGTGATTTTAATACCGTTTCCGATGTTCCTGATGTGATCAACCACAGTTGGGGGGTAGCGGGTATCGGCTGTGAGAATATCTTCTACGATATGATCGACTACACCGAAAGTCTCGGTATCGTCAATATCTTCTCGGCCGGAAACGACGGCGCCGGGAACACTTACGAAAGTATACGGAATCCTGCCAACCGCGCTATCGACTCCATAGATTGCTTTGCCGTCGGTGCCGTTGATATCCTGACCAGCCCGCTGGAAATCTGGTACAAATCATCACGCGGGCCGTCCGATTGCAACGGGGCCGTCAAACCCAATGTGGTTGCGCCGGGGTATTTGGTTCTTTCCTCTATCCCGGGGGACCGTTATGCCACCTTGAGCGGCACCTCCATGGCCGCTCCGCAGGTTTCCGGACTGGTAGCGTTGCTGCGGCAGAAAAATCCGGATGCCTCGGTAGCCGAGATCAAGACCGCCATTCTGACTTCCTGCAATCAGGATGTTAGCGGCAGCCCCTCTTTCCCGAACTACGACTACGGCTGGGGCATGATCGACTGTCTCGCCGCACTCTCGAAAATATCTTCGTCGCACACCGCTCCGAGTCTGCGTGTTTATTCATTTCCCCATGATCCGATCAGTCCCGGCGACACTGTCGTCGGTAAGGTGGTTCTGGAGAACCTTGGATCGAGGGCGTACGATGTTTCGATCAACATCACCGGCAGTGATCCCTCGCTGACCGTATTGCACGGCAATTCGTACATCGGCACGATCAACGCGGGCGATACAGTGAGCGCCTTGAACGAGTTCCGTATCGTGGTTTCCGATACCGTCACGATCGGCACTCTTTTATCGCTGCCGTTGACCATCACCGGTATCAGCTACAGCGAGACCGTCAATCTGTTCTTCCAGGTCACTCCAGCCAGTGAGCGCTGGTTCGTGACACACGATGTCGGCCGGATCGATTTCTCGATCTCAAACTACGGTGCGATGGGACTTGCCTACGGCTCTTTGTATCCGGCAGGTGGCGCTGGTTTCTCTTTTGACGGCTCGGACAACGAGTTGTATCAATGCGGTTTGGTAATCGGCAATGGCGCTACGACAGTGTCGGATGGTCTCCTCAACACCTCCGGTGATCTGGATTCCGATTTCGGTCTCGTACCGGACGGCAGTATTGGTATGGCCGAACCGGGAGCTAACTCCGACCAGGAATCTCACTGTCGCTTCGATGATTCAAGAGCAACCCATCCGCTGGGTGTACTGGTCGAGCAATACAGCTATGCCTGGGGCGACTATCCCAATGACGACTTCATCATTCTACGTTATATCATCACCAATACCAATAAGCTTACAACCGTCGGCGGCATCTATGTCGGTCTGTTTACCGACTGGGATGTCGTCTTGTATAACAAAAACAGCGGCGGCTGGGATTCCACCGGCGAGTTCCTCTGGACCGCTTATAAACCGTACGATGTTTATTCGGACTTCCGCGCCACAACCGTTCTTCAGGGTGGGACCGCTACGGCGATGACGGAGACCGGTGATTTGGTCTCTTTTGGTGATGGTTTCACCGAATTGGAAAAATACAACTCCCTAAAAAACAGCTTTGTTTCAGCTAATACCTACAAAACCACAACCAACGATCTGATACAGATGATCGCGGCGCAGCCATTGAACCTTGCTCCGGGTCAGTCCGACACGGTGGCCTTCGCCATCATGGCAGCCGACGACCTCAACGGTATGTACGATGTCGCCACCCGCGCCCGTGCCGCCTATGATCAGATTCCGACCGATGTGGACGATCCCAACGATGGAGTTTTGCCGGGCAGTTTCACCCTGTCGCAGAACTATCCGAATCCGTTCAATCCGACGACGTTGATATCGTTTGAAATGGCCAAAGCAGGGGACTATGAGCTGACCGTTTATAACATTGCCGGCCAGGTGGTCAAGCAGTTCGACGGCACCGCTCGAATAGGTAAAGTTGAGATCGAGTTCGACGGCTCCGATCTGGCTTCCGGTGTGTACCTTTACAAACTGACAACCGACACCTTCAGCGCCAGTCGTAAGATGATGCTGTTAAAATAGAACAAGACTGATTTATCGATAAGGCCGCTGTCCGTTAAAGACAGCGGCCTTTGTCGTTCAGACGGGGTTTTCAAAAAAGGGAATCGTACACAGACCGGTATTACCAGCCAGAGCATTTGCCTCTGAGCGAAAACGCGTGAACAGAACCAGATCATCTTTTTCCAGGCGATTCAAATTGACATCACCGCGGGCACGGTATTCACTCTCTCGACGCCAATCGCTTTTTTGACCTTGTGACTGATACCGCCAGAGGTCAACAGGATCGTTGACGTTCTCGTCATTGGTCATATAGCACACCGGCTCGAGGCCGAGTTGTTTTCCCGCAGTTTTCCTAATCCCGACACCGTAAGGCTCAAACGACATTTCCCGGTAACGCGACCGATAGCGCATCAAACCGGCGGCTTTGTCCGGGGGCAGATCGGAAAATCCAACGGTCGCAATACCGTTTCTCATGTGCCGTGAGGAGGCGATAATTCGCCCGGTGGTGACAATATGTCGCAGTGTTTCATATCCGGATCGAGGGTACGATTGGGAACGAACAACGGCATGCCAATAATCAGCCGAGTGCTCATCCGGCCAGGGACCATTATTGGCGCGTGTCCAATGTACATAATAGTCTCTTGTCATCTTCCTTGCCTCGTTGGTGAGTTGGGTCGGGTCGACAACATAGCCGATCGGTGCGGGTGAAACGGAGGCCTCACAGAGGAAACGCTCATCGACTGCTATCTCTTTTGCGCGGGCCTTTTCCAGCCGGTTCTTCATTGAGCCTTTGTCGCTGATAGCAATCGGAACAAGAAGATCGGCCGCCTCGACAACCAGAAGATCGCGAAGCTGCATGAGGGTTCGGTGGTCACCGCCGGTCCTGACCGGATGAACCGGGATGTATTGCGTTCGTTCGGTGTTCAGTCTGAAGTCATGGGCAACTTGAGCGCAAAAGCCATCCCAATCATCGGCACCGGGAATTAAGTAGAGTTGTAATGGAATACTCATTTCACTTGCGGCGGTAGTTATAAGATCCCAGCCCGCTACGCCGATTGAGCTTATCACGGTCAAACCGCATTTACGCACCCACTCCAGAGCGGCAACGGTTTGACGCACCCAGGTTGTTTTTCCGCAGGGGCGCATCGGTTGACGCGAGATCAACAACGCAACACGCTGCCCGTGACGAATATCTCCCGCTTGAGGTGACAGCATGCTTACAATATAGATAGTTTTACCCTCCCGTCAACCTCAGCAGTCATCTGAATCCGGCGATCGGTCAGTGATATTTTCCTTGAATTAACACCGTTTGCTATTGTAATTAGAACCATTATGAGAATCCATACCACCCTTGTTGTCTTTCTTGCGTTCGTGGCGACAGCATCGCTCACGGCGGCCACTCTGACGGTCGAACGCGGTTCCGACCTTCAGTCCGTTATCAACTATGCCCAGGACGGCGATACTCTGCTGCTCGGGACCAAGGTTTTCGAGGCTAAACCATCACCGTTGGTCGATTCCACCTGCGGCAATTGTCTCGATCCACGGACCGAGGTAATCGCTACGTATGGCTTTATCGTTGAGAATAAGTCGCTTGTACTGATAGGCAAAGATCGGGAGGGTACGGTTCTGGTCACCAACGCCGGTTACGGCCTGTTCATAAACAACTCCCCTACGACAGAAATCCGGAATCTGACTATCACCGGGGGTCTTCGCGATCACGACGGCAACGCCACCGACGGTGCGCTGGTAGTGCGGCGCTCGCAGGTTTGTATCCGCGAGGTCAACATCATTGACAACGACCATCGCCACGAGGATTCATCGGTAGTGGTGGGGATCGGCGGTATCGTGGGGCGCGAGGGGGCTAACTTGATGATCGATCATTGTCGTCTGGTCAATAATAGTTGGGATGGTCTCGCCCTTTATCGCGGCGCGACGGCGATTGTCACCGACTGCCTGATCAAGGATGGTCGCGGCGCCGGAATCGGCGTTACCTGGGATGCTACCTGTCTCGCCTATCGCAACGAGGTGACCGGTTATTGGAAAGGGATAGGTGCGTTCGGCACTTCCTGGGTCGCTGCCCGCAACAATCTCGTCCACGACAACCTTGGCTGGGGCATTATCGCTACCGGCCAGTCATATATGGATATTGCCAACAATGTCGTTCATCATAACGGCAACTGCGGTATCGCTCCCTGGTCGACCGAATGCCGCGGCCGTATCGTCAATAATATCGTTACCGACAACGGCTGGCGTAAAGAATGGGTCTGCCCCTGTGTCGGAGTATGGAATTATGGCGACTGGGCCAAATGGCAGTTCTCCAACAACATCGTTTTCGGCAACAAGGAGGGTGAATACCGCGATATCTGGGATCAAAAGGGTTTCAACGGCAACCTCGGTAATGATCCCATGTTTGCCGGAGAGAACGATTATCGCCTTCAACCCGGATCACCGGGCATCAATGCCGGTGACTCCACCATCTACAATCCCGACGGCACCCGCTCGCATATCGGTCTTTACGGCGGTCCTCAGGCCTGGCACGTGCCGGACATTGAGAATTGATTTTGTTTGAACGGCGCGTGATGATGGTGGGCGGCAGACGTCCTCGTCTGCCCCATATCTCGTCCGGTAGCCAACTCGTCCACGGGTGGGGAAACAAATATGTCAAGATTCCTTGGCAAGTCTCGGGGAGACCTGTCCTACAACTGAGGATTCATCCTACAGCACTATTGCCTTGACAATTTCCAGCCAATTAGACACTATTTACCGGTCGGTGAGTGGATTTAGCCTTTCATTGAGAGGCGCTGATCTGTTTCACCGCAATCGTCTTTGCCGGAGGAGTGGCTGAGTGGTCGAAAGCGGCGGTCTTGAAAACCGTTGTGCCGAAAGGTACCGTGGGTTCGAATCCTACCTCCTCCGCCATAATCAAGCCGATATTGTATGGCATAAGACGTGATTATTTCCCCGAATAATGCTAAGACAGGTTTGCCGCCGGTGATCGACAGGCGCACCCGGTTGCTTATTCTCGGGTCGCTCCCATCGGATGAGTCGATCCGAAAACAGGAATACTACGGCAATAAACAAAATCGTTTCTGGTATCTGATCGGAACGGCAATCGGTCGCGAAATTCATCATATCTCTTATGAGGTAAAAATCGAGACACTGCTAGAACGCGGTATCGGTTTGTGGGATATCTACGCTCGGGGGCAACGTCAGGGTTCCGCCGACAGCAGCATCAAAACTTCGACGCTGAACGATTTCACCGTTCTCAAGGACCGTTGTCCACAATTACAAGTGGTCTGTTTCAACGGCCTCAAAGCCGCCTCCCAACGAAAAACGATTGAAGAGATGGGATATCGAACGCTTACACTGCTCTCCTCGAGCAGCGCCAATGCCGGGCGTGACCGTCAACGCCTGCGACAATGGCGCAGTCTTGCCTTGTTTCTGCGCTGATCAGGATGGAACGGATGGGGGAGCCACCGATGCCGAGCGGCGACGGTTGTCGTATTGTAAAAGAACCTTTCGCAGGGTGAAAGCGAGGTCCTTGTTATGAAACGGCTTGGCGAAATATCCATCAGCGCCGGTTTCTATCGCTCGTCGCGGTGCGGCCTGTTTGGAGCAACCCGTGATCAGAATTACCGGCATCGGATTGTACTTGCGTTTCACCTCGATCAACAACTCGGTTCCCTGCATGCCGGGCAACATGATATCCGACACCACGACATCGACCATTTCCTCTTCCAGCAATTCCAGGGCGCTTTCGGCGTCTCCGGCGGTGAGAACCCGGTAACGTTCCAACTCGAGGAACTCTTTAAGCACTTCGACAATAACCGGTTCGTCGTCGACGACTAAAACCGTTCTCTTGCCGGTGGCGCGAGCCTTGGCCAGTTTGGCGTCGAGTGTCGCCGCCTGCACCGGAAGCAGGATGATGTCATTCACCCCCAGCTCGATATAATGACTGAGTGTTCCTTCATCGAACGATGTCCCGGCCATGATTACGGGGATGGGTTGATAGCGAGGATTACCCTTGATCCATTTGATGAAGTCCATGCCGCGCCGACCGAATTCGCCGGCATCGACAATGACCAGATCAATCTCGACTCGTCGATCCAGCTCCTTACGGGCCAGGCTGCAGTTCGGTGTTTGTAGAATAATGTGTCCAGCGGCGTCGAGCTTATCTCGCAAGTCGCACCAAACGCCGGTCGGTTCCGCTACCAAAAGGATCACCATGTAAGTCCGTCTCCGTGTGATATCCGTATCATGAGGTCAAACTATGTCTTATTGGAGTGTCGACATAAGCCGGATGTTGCTTTAGGGCAAGGGCTTTCAGAAATCATGGCCGATCCGGATAAAAAAAGCGCCGGCTTTAGAAGTCGACGCTTGAAAGGTTGCGATCGAAACACAGACGCTATTTTTCTGAAGTCATGATAAACAGCGGCTGCATTTCAAAGCTCTTATAATGCGGGCGAAGTCGCTCGGTGTTATAATGACGCTCGACATTGACGAACTTCTTCGAACTGGTTACGACTTCAATCGGGACATTGTCGTAACGACCGTTCTTGAGTACCACCAGTCGCCCGTGAACACCGGATAACAGCAGATCCAGAGCCAGGTTGCCGTAGGCCATTGGAACGATCGAGTCGATTGCGTCCGGATCACCGCCGCGCACCAGATATCCCAGTTTCTGAGTGATGAGATTGACCGGTCGGCCACAGTTATACTTGGGTGACAATTCCTTGATTTCAGCGGATACCAAATCTCCGATACCGCCCAATTTTTTATGACCGTAGGCATCGGTAGTCTGATCCTGGAAAATCATCTCCGAGCCCTCGAAGATGGCGCCTTCGCTAACCAGCACCACCGAATACTTGCTCGGATTGTTGCGTCGATCGGCACAGAGCAGGTCGGTCAGGAGTCCAATGTCGAACTTGTATTCCGGAATTACACAGCGGTTGGCGGCGCCGGCCATGGTCGGCAACATTGCCGTGAAACCGGCATAACGGCCGAAAACTTCCAACACCAGAATCCGCTCATGAGAACCGGCCGAGGTACGCAGGCTGTGGGTCATCTGGATCGTACGTGTCACGCAGGTGGAAAAGCCGATGCAATAATCGGTGCCGGGGACATCGTTGTCCATGGTTTTCGGTATTGCCACCACCTTGACACCTTCCCGGAAAAGATGAACACCGTAACTGAGCGTATCATCGCCGCCGATAGGGATTAAATAGTCGATACCGAGAAAATCCAGATTCTTGATCACCTCGGGGGTCATGTCGTTTAACTCATCCGTGTATTTGTCCTTGAGATGATCCGGAATCCGTGATTTCGGTACATGGCCGGGATGGGTCCGCGATGAATGCAGAAAAGTCCCGCCGGTTCGACCGGCTTTATTGACGATTTCCTCGGTCAGCACCTGGATGCAATGGCTGTTGTCGGCCTTTTTATCTCGAACAATATCGATCGTGCCGGCCCAACCACGACGAATCCCAATTACCTGGTATCCCTCGCGCAGTGCTCTGATCGTCACCGCCCGAATAGCAGGATTCAAACCGGGGACATCACCACCGCCGGTTAAAATCCCGATCACACCTTTTGTCTTCTTGACGTTAGCCACTTAGGCACCTCCGTAGGTCTTATCTAATCGGATCATTCAACGATCCGGATTGTCCTTATACTCCTTACAGGAACGATTTTACCGGTTGCGAGGTTTCATCGCGGGTCGGTCTATTTGAGGCATTCGTTCGACTCGAAGTATCGGTCAACCGATACGGTTCCTGAAGGCCAGACTCTTAAGATAATTAATCCGTTACGGCAGGTCAAAGGAAACCGTGCAATAGAAATGAAACGTAAATACCATGCCTTTGGGTTTGTTGAAAAGCCATACGCCCGCACCGAAGTTCCGGACACAACGGTAATACAGTCGACACAAAGCCACTTGTTATGCGGCGTTGGAGTCCTTAACCGCACAACACTCCCGCAAGCTAACTTATTGTTTTATAATGGATTGCGGCGAGATATCTCTATCTGCCGGGATGGTTTCCATCATAACTCTTCAATTGCTACGACAGGTATTAAAAATCCCAGCTATAGGTTATACCGAACGAGGGCAGTCGACCGAACCAGTATTGAGGTTTCATAACAAGATAACACTCGTGGTTGGCGCACTCCATATCGGTGTAATAACAGCGCAAGTTGTCCCGGTCAAAAACGTTTATCAGCTCGGCAAAAGCGGTCAGTCGCCCTCGGGAGAGATTGAAATGACGATTCACGCGAATGTCGATCCGCTGGTAATAATCAACGCGGCTGTCCCAATACTGGGGTTGAGTTCGATAAGCATACGGCCGTCCGTACTGATCGGTCTGTACGATCAGGCTGCGACTGGAGTATGGCCAGCCGGTATGATAGGCAAAGGCGAGATTGATTTGCCAGCGACCGGTCGGACGGTAAGCCAGGTCAAGATGAAGAGTGTGTTCCTGATCCTGTAACGACGGCACTGTTTGACCGTAGTCCTGGATTGATCCATTGTAATTCACCTGTTCGATATCATCCTCAGCCCGTGCGTAGGCATAACTGAGCCACCAGGCCAGTTTACCGCCGTTGTCCCTGCTGAAAAACAACTCAACACCGCGTGCCCGAGCCGCGGATCTGGTCACGTAGACTCTGTCCCATTCTGCTTCCGGAAACATGTGAAGATTCTCGTACAGGTTCCGGAATTCAGAGCGTGGATTGTGATAGCGTTTATAGTATGCCTCGAATCGCAGCATGTATCCCGGCCGTGGTTCCCATTGACAACCGGCGACAAAATGTTCGGCTCGTTCATCGGGAGAATACAGGGTGTCGCCATCGGGTACTTCCAGATCACTCACTTCCTGACTCTGGTAAAAATAACCCCAGCCAAGTCTCAGGCTCGTATTACTGGACAACTCGTAACTGACATTAGCTCTCGGTGATAAGTGTTCTCCGCCGGTGTGAGTAGCATGGTCGTACCTTCCACCTAGTTCCAGGGTCAGTGCTTCCTTAAAGCGCCGGCGACCGGTTAAATAAGCAGCATACCGACGTCCCGAACGCTCAAGAAAGACATGGGTTGTATCAATAAAAGCCCCACGATTGTAAAGCCTTTCTTCGAGGTAATCGAAATCAGCGCCTAGATAATGATACTCACCTCCCCAGCTCAGGAGAATTTTATCGGAGAGGTCCCATTGCCAGTCGGAACGGGCAGCCGCCATGTGGCAGTCTTCGGCATCCCTGATTCGATACAACGCATAGCCGTAACTTTCATTGTACCCCTGCCCGTGTCGTTCATGGTCGAAATATCCCGCTCCCACCAGATTGAAAACGCTGATTCTTTTCCCGAGCTGTGAGTGTAACGTAGCCCAGAGATAACTGTTGTTCCAGTCCGCGAACAAGCTGTCGGCATCATTATCGGTATAAAAATACTCCAACCTGTCTCCGGCATGGAGGGCATGGACACTCAGGATATGATTTCCGCTGATTTGATAGCGAGTTTTAGCGAATAGGTCATAGTAGACCGGGCTGATATCATCATCCTCACCCGCAAGCTGCAGAGCCAGATCGAAATACCCGCGCCGCGCTGCGACCAGCCATTCTCCCCGACCGTCGGCATAGAATCCATCGGCTAGTAACCGAGCATTAAATAAACTCAATCCCGCCGTATACCTGGGGTCATCATGGCGGGGACGTCGGGAATCAATGGTCAACACGCCGCTCATTGCATCACCATAGTTCGCTCCGAAGCCGCCCGTCATTATCTCGACATCATCCACCGCTCCGATGTCGATAATACTCAATGCCCCGCCGTCGACATCTTTCAGGTGAAAAGGCTCGTAAAGACGAAGTCCGTCCAGGGTGACCAGCACTTCATCGTAATTGCCACCTCGGACCTTAAAACGAGTTGAATACTCACCACTCGAAATTCCCGGAAGTCGCTTAATCGCTCGATAAAGGTCCTCACCGAAGTGTGGTATGGTCTCGATATGATCCCGAGTCATGCCGGTGCTGGTAGTCGGTGTCTGCTCCATGATGCCGTATGTTCCGGGAGCAACGGTGATATTTGACAGCTTAATCGGTTTTCGGTTCAGGCGACAGGTAATCCGGAGCGTATCTCCACTCAATAGAACGAGGCTGTCGACTATTGCTGTCTCGTAACCGACCTGACTTATTTGGAGTCGATATATTCCCGGAGTTAATTTACGGAGGATAAAGCGGCCGTTGTCATCCGCTATCGTACCGCTATAGTGATCGACCAAGGCTACCGACGCCCCACTCAACGGCTCATTGTCGAGTGAATCACTGACCTGTCCGGTAATCACACCGCCTTGTGAAGATGGTTTTCCCTGAACCGGGGACACACACCAGACGAGGATGATCAGAATCCACAACGGCCAAACTTCAAGCCTGCGAGGGTAGCGAGACAAATATCCTCCTTAGGCGGTATTGGTATATCAGTGACGCATGCGGATCGGTTTAGTTCAATAAACTTCAAGAAATGCAAAAGAGATCGGCAAAACAAGCAGTCCCGAGCGAGAGCCGAGATTTTTTCAATAGTCAGTTTCTTTTTTTCTGCTATCTTCGAAAGATAATGGCGCTAGGTATCAAGAAAGTCTCGGTTTTTACGGTCACTCTATCTTCTATGACCGTATGGGTGGGTTTTTATGCCTGGCGGATCATGTTCAACAACTTCGCCGTAGATACCTTTGAGGCCACCGCCACCGATGTCGGCATCATTCAGGCCGCTCGCGAAATTCCCGGTTTACTCGCCTTCGGTGTCGGAGCGCTGGCGTTATATCTGACTGAATCGCGTATTGTCGGTCTGTCGATCGTGACAGTCGGTCTGGGGCTGTTGTTGTGCGGGCTGGCTCCCTCGCTGGTCATGTTGGGAGTGGCGACAGTGCTGATGTCGTTAGGTTTTCATTATTTCGAGCCAACCAACTCATCGCAACTGCTCATACTCGCGCGTAGCGAAGAATTGGGGCGGGCGCAGGGGAAATTAGCTTCATTCGAGTCAATGGCCGGACTGATCGGGGCGTGCCTGATTCTGTTGTTGACGTTGTTTCTTGATTACCGCGTGACGTTCTATCTGATTGGCGGCGCTGTGGCATTGGTGGGTCTTTATCTTGTCCTGGCGCTGCCGGCCAACCGAGCCGACAGCGAAAAGCGCAAGATGCACCTGAAAAAGAAATACTGGCTTTATTATACCCTGTCGTTTCTGCGCGGCTGTCGACGGCATATCTTCACCACTTTCGCCATTTTCCTGTTGGTCAAAAACCACGGTCTGGATATAACGGCGATTTCGATGCTTATGCTCGCCAACAACGTGATTACCGTATTTACCAATCGCTGGATTGGAAGTTTGAGTGATCGACTCGGAGAACGAATCGTTTTGGTGAGTTGCTCTTTCCTGCTGGTGTTTATCTTTCTTGGTTATGCCTGGGTGTCTTTTTTGCCGATTCTGATTTCGTTCTATCTGGTCGACAACATGTTGTTCGGATCATCGATTGCGATCAAATCATATCTGCGTAAAATTTCCACCCCGGAGGATTTGACCGGTTGTCTTTCGTTCGGCTCGACCGCCAATCATATCACCGCCGTGATTATACCGGTGGTCGGCGGTATGGCCTGGAATGCTTTCGGCCACCAGGTCACTTTCGTGGCCGGAGCGACGATCGTGTTCATTGATATGCTATTTGCCCTGCGTGTTCCGAAGAACGGCACACCCGAAACGGTAAAAACTCAGTAGGTGCGGAGACTGTCGGCCTTTGCATCTATTGTCTTCTGTTTACTCTCCGGGATCATCCGTCGGAATTGCCGGTTCCTCTTCCTGTTCCTGAGGACGAGGTGTCTCCAATTTACGCGACAGCGGCGTGAATAAAAACAAAGCCAGCAACAATCCCGGCACAAATACCGGCAGATAAAGCAGGATAATGGGGATATAAACACTTGGCTCGGTCGGCATCGGTTTAGCGGGGTGTCCATGCATCACCCAGCCTCCTTGTCCGTCCGGCTCCCAATGGTCCTCACCCTCGAACCAGCCGTAAGACGGTCCATAGGTGACTTGTAGTGCAGCCGAAATGATGAAGTAAAGGGCTACACAGGCCAGCAGCAGATAGATTTGTTTCTTCATGACGAAAAACTAAGGTTCTTCTTCGAGGAAGTCAACAAACCACATTATTGTTGAAATCGCTCTCATTTCAAGCCATATCAAGAGCATTAACGTTGAAATCAACAGGAGCATCCGACCATGTCCAATGAAGACAAACTCACGGCGGCCCCTTCGCTGATCGGCGCCAAGGTCTATCTTCGTCCGGCCACCCCGACCGACCTCGAAAACATGTGGCTCTGGAGAGCGTTGAGTGAACCGCAATCAATGTCCAGCCATCCACTTATACTCAGAACCGCGGCTGAATTCATGGAAGGATTCAAGGCGCGCAACATTACCGATGCAGAGCAGAGATTCGCGATTTGCCGTAAGAAAGATAAAATGCCGGTCGGTATAGTGCGGTTTTTCGGATTCAACTCACTCAATCGCTCAGCCGAACTGGGATTGATTGTCGACCCGGATGAACGCAAAAACGGCTATGGCTCCGAAGCGATCATGATCCTGACCGATTATCTTTTCGACTATCGCGGTCTTTACAAGGTTCATGCGCAGACCGCGGCATTCAATAAAGGGACGGTGGCATTATTGGAATCACTCGGTTTCCACCGCGATGGGATTCTTCGCTCCCATTATTTCTTCAACAAGGAATTCCACGACGGTTATATCTATTCGCTGCTTCTATCCGACCGTGAGTGGTAGATTCAAAGCATCCTTGACCGAGGCACTGGCACCGTAGGGAAGTCATACGCACGGCTATTCAGTAAGACACGATCGTAATCCGGGCGACACAGGGCCGCCCGCTATGCGGGATTAGGATTCCTTATCGCGTAGCGGCGTGGCTTGTCTTAGATTTGTCAACAATCCCCGCGGCAAGTGCATCTTTGGACCTGCCGGGATCCATCCGCTCAGATATGCCGTCCGATCATCACTCCAACATACAGCCCGGCGAAACCGAGACCGTTCTGAGCAATCACATGTCCGGCGGCATACATCCATTGAGCCGCACGGACCAGTTCCGAAGTCTCAAGAATGATAGCGGAAAAAGTGGTGAAAGCGCCCATGAAGCCGACCATGACCAAAAGCCGCATCTCTGCCGATCCGGGCCAGCGTTGCTCGAACAATGTCCAGGCGAGACCGGCCAGAAAACAGCCGGTGAGATTGACAACAATCGTTCCCCAGCGAGCCGGAATCCCGTCGAGGCGAACCACCATCTCAGCCAGAATGAAGCGGGCAACGGTACCGGCAGCGCCGGCCAGGGCCAGGTAGATCAGTTTCTGGGTCATGGTTGTCATATCGTGTCGCTCTCTTTTCGTTCCTGAACCTGACGCATACCGGACCGGTACCGATATCGCTGCTGAAAATGGTCCGAGTCATTTTATGGCAAGCCAAAAGCAGGCTCAACAAAACAACCCGGCAAAGACCGGGCTGCTTTATTTGGTAGCGGTACGGGGAATCGAACCCCGGTTTGATGGCTGAGAACCACCCGTCCTAGTCCACTAGACGATACCGCCGTAGACTTTTCGCGCCTCCTGTCCGAGGCGTGGCTGAATATACATATTATCTCCTGCTTGTCAAGAGGACATATACGGTCCAAAATCGGCAGCGGAGACAAGCCCCGTCGTTTCGCGTTGATGAGCCCTAATCCAACTTAACGGGCAGCCTGATGTTGCTCGCAGCGCTGTTGCTGAGATCGCGCCTGGAATCGTTTGGTGAGTTGAGTGAGGTTTTTACCTTTTCCCGGAACGGTTTCTTTCGCATATAACAGGCAGCGAACAACAACCCTTTCAGGAGGCCTCTATGTCCGTAAAATCGAGCGCAAGCTTCCTTAAATCCAAAGAAGTCAAATTCAAGGACCTTGATTATACCGTCGATTATCGTCCGAGCGGCGTCGGCAGCAGCGATGATATCGATCCCTGCTGCGGCATTATCGGTCAACAGCGAGCCATCAACGCCATCCAAACCGGTCTGACCGTCAAGTCTCCCGGATACAACGTATTCGTCACCGGTCTGGCCGGCACCGGTCGGTCAACGACGATCAAACATCTCCTCGAACAACTCGACCACGCCGCACCGGAGCTTTACGATGTTTGTTACGTCAACAATTTCAAGAATGAAGACAATCCCCGGGTGCTGATGTTCAAGGCGGGCGACGGCCGCCGTTTCCGTAAGGATATGGAGTATCTGATCAACTCTATCCGTAAAGCGGTTCCGAAAATTTTCATCAGCGATGATTACAAAGAGAAGCACGGCCGGATCGTGCGCGAGTTCGAGAATCGTCAGAAGAAACTCATTCGCGCCTTCGAGGAAAAGCTCAATGCCGCCGGTTTTGTCATGGTTCAGGTGCAGGCGGGCATGACTGTCCGGAACGAAATTCAGCCGTTGATCGACGGTGAACCGGCCTCGATCGATAAACTGGAGCATCTGGCCAACGACGGTAAATTCCCGCTCTCCCGCCTCGATGAACTGCGGCGGCAATGGGACAGCCTCAGGCGCGAGTTCGACAGCACCAGCCTGGAATCACGCAAACTCTCGGGTAAAGCGGAAGCTGCCCTGGAGAAACTGGATGACTCGATCATCACGCCGTTCATTGCCGATAAGGTCGGTCTTCTGCGCAAGCGCTATCCTGATCAGAAAATCCAGGATTACCTCGATGAAGTCCAGGACGCGTTGACCTCGGACATCGATCGATTCAACGAGGCACGACCGCGGCGAGGTGAAGAAGAACCGCCGCCGTTCCGAAAGCGGGAGCCGTTCGAGGAGTTTCAGGTCAACCTGATTCTCGATAATGCCGAAACCACTCACGTTCCGATTGTTGTCGAAAAATCACCGTCGTATAAAAACCTGTTCGGCTCGCTGGAACGTGTCGTCGACCGCTTCGGCTATTGGCGCACCGATTTTACGCGGATTTTCTCCGGATCGTTACTGGTGGCTTCGGGCGGATTTCTCGTGATCAACGCCATGGATCTTCTCACCGAACCGAATATGTGGATCCACCTGAAACGGGCTCTGCGCAATCAGGAAATTGAAATCGCCGGGTACGATCCGTTTTACATGATGGCCGGCTCCGGGATCAAACCGGAACCGATTCCCCTCGATGTCAAGGTGGTGATGATCGGCGAACCCGAGATCTATCATTTGCTCTGGCGCATGGATGAGGATTTCAAAAAAATCTTCAAGATCAAGGCCGAGTTCGACAGCTCGATGAAATTCGACAAGCACAGCTCCGAGGATTATTTCCAGTTCGTAGGGAAACTCGTGCGCAACGAACATCTTCTTCCGTTCGAGTTGTCGGGGATGCAGGCGGTGGTCGAATACGGCCGACGCCTGACCGGTCGCCGTGATCGTCTCTCGACCCGCTTCACCGCCCTTTCCGATATCATTCGCGAGGCTTCCTTCTCAGCTTCGCGTCGCCGCCATAAAATGGTCTCACGAGATGATGTCCGTCAGGCAATTCAGGAAAAACGCTCACGAGTGAACCTGGTCGAGGATAAAATCCAGGAAATGTATGATCAGGAAACGCTCATGGTGTCCACCACGGGAGCCACGGTCGGGCAAATCAACGGTCTTTCGGTTTACAATCTCGGTGAATATGCTTTCGGTCGACCTACTCGCATCACCGTGGCTACCTCGCTGGGGAAAGCCGGCGTGATCAATATCGAGCGCGAGGCCGAACTTTCCGGGCCGATTCACAACAAGGGTGTTCTCATTCTTGGCGGCTTCATGCGCCAGACGTTCGCTCAGGACAAACCGCTGGTGATGTCGGCATCGATCTCGTTCGAGCAATCATACTCGGGCGTCGACGGCGACTCTGCGTCTTCGACTGAAATCTACGCTATTCTCTCATCGTTGTCCGAGATACCGATTCGCCAGGACATCGCCGTGACCGGCTCGGTCAACCAGAAAGGCGAAATTCAACCGATCGGCGGTGTCAACGAGAAGATCGAGGGCTTCTACGATGTCTGCGTTGCCCGCAAACTAACCGGCAAACAGGGCGTGATGATTCCGCATCAAAACGTCAACGACCTGTTGCTTCGCCCGGATGTCATCGATGCGATCAAGGCGGGTAAGTTCCACATTTACTCCGTAAAAACGATTGACGAGGGGATCGAGATTCTCACCGGCATCAAATCGGGTAAACGACTCGCAAGCGGATGTTTCAGCAAGGGCTCGGTTCTCGCGGCCGTAGACGACAAGTTGGTAGAGATGGCCTACGTTACGCAGAATTTCGGACGAGATAATAACGATACGTCGTTGAACTCATCGAAGAAGTAATGAAGCCGTCGTAGTGGATGTGTGCGATTAATTGTTGACGCAGGTTAATTTTAAATCTTTTTTTGAAGTAGATTCTGTTGGCGAAGCACACGACGATAGAGATAGCGGACGGAGAAAAGAATTGATCATGTATTTTTAGTTGACTTGAAGATGCTCCGGCCGTTCGTTCGCGGTACAACCCTTTCATGGAGGATGTTCGATGCGCAAAGCCAAAACGAAAGCCGCTCCCAAGAAAAAGGTAGCTGCTAAGAAAAAAGCGGCTCCCAAGAAAAAAGCGGCTCCGAAGAAAAAGGTCGCTGCCAAGAAGCCGGTTGCTCTGAAGAAGGCAGCTGCCAAGAAGAAGGCTGCACCGAAGAAGAAAGTAGCAAAGAAAGTCCGTTGCGCCGCAATTACCAAGGATGGAAAGCGTTGCAAGCGTTTCACCGACGGCAAGGGCAAATTCTGCTCGGTACATAAGAAGGCCAAGAAGAAATAAGGACTTTCTTCGCAGAAATAAAAAACGCGACCAGGACGGCCGCGTTTTTTTATGCTCGTGTTTTGGACCGGTCGATTAGAAATCCGCACCGATGGAAAAATAATACTGCGGTTTCTCGGCGACATGCAAATAGTCGGTTGCCCAGGCTATGTCGTAGCGGAGAAGAATGAAGCCGAGATTGGCGCGCATACCGAATCCGAAGGCGGCATGGACGTCCTCCAGGTGGTCGCCGCCCGACGATGATCCAAACCTGAATTTCTCCCCCTTGCGAATAGCTGCCCCCATGTCGTAGAACAACGCTCCCCCAACTCGGCTTAAGACCAACGGCAGCGGGAAACGCATCACGAAGTAATCGATCAACGGGAAGCGGAATTCGAGATTCATCAAGCCATAGCGGTTGCCGCTGAGGGAATAATAATCGACTCCGCGCAACGGAGTGACCACGTCGGCGAAGTACAGATTCTCGACGTCGTAGACCTCGGCGTCGAGGGTGCGATTGCCGATCCAGTTGGTGGTGCCGCCGAGGAAGTAGGTCTTGGGCGTCATGCCGTCGCTGTAACCGCCCGACATACGAATCGCGAAGGAGTAGCTTTGTCCGAGACGGATATACTTACGATAGTCGAATTCCGCCGAGTAGAACTCCACGCCCTTTGTGTCGAACAAATTGCGTCCGGCGGTCAAAGTCAGCTTGGCGCGGCGACCGTTTGTCGGTCCGGTTAATCCCCAGATGATATTATCGGTTACCCATTCCAGCGAACCGGTTGTCACCCGGGCATTACGGTCAGGCCGGGTGTCATCGATGTCGAGATATTCGCGATCGATGAAATACTGCGATACTACTGCATCCACGCGACTGAAGGTCGAAAAAGGCCTTCGGGCGAAAGCCTGTATTCCATAAAAACGGTCGCTGAACAGGTATTCATAATCGCTGATTTCTTCGATGTAATAGTTCTTACTGTGGAACAGGCCGACACCGAAATTAGTGCGCTTGGTGCTGTTGTAGTAATAGGCCTGGAAGTTCGACTGATCGATCGAATTGTACAAATCGGTCAAGAAGATAATATCATGATTGCCGAGATAGTCGGAGAACCAGAACACCGTCTGCCCGCGTAGCCCGAAGAAGGTGTCATAGGCGAATCCGCCTCCGACGTAATCGGGAGTGAACTTGACCTTGTATGGTTTGACTTCATAATCACCTTCGGAGTTTGGCGGAGCGATCGAGTCGAACGAGGCCGGTTCGGTTTGCCCAATTCGCATGCCGTGACCGGTGCTGTCCCCATCCATATCCTGCATGATGTCTCCCAGCGGATCATCGCTGGAGCTTCCCACGAAAACGAATTCACCGTCGTAAATACCGGTTTCAGTAATGGTCCCGTCGGCTTTGCCTTTATCCACTACCTCAGGAGTCGTTGCCGTGGTATCGGAGGTGCTTACCGTGGTGTCGGCAACGGTTGTCGTGTCGGAGGCGGTTGTTATGGAATCCACAGGGACGCTTGCTAAAACCGTACTGTCGGCCTTCGCGCTGTCAACGGTTGTCTCGGTAGTTGCTGCCGTCGTATCAACGGCGATATTGGATAAAGCAGCAGTGGTGTCGATCACGGCCAAAGTTGTATCGACGGCGCCGCTGTCGATCGTAAGCGTGTCTGATACCGAGATCGTTTCAACCGTATCGACCGTCGGAAGGTCCGATGGGACAGCGTTGTAATCGAGCGGTAGTGAATCGCGTGTCGCTACAGCGCTGTCCTGGTCCGGTTCTTTGCCTCTGACGTAAGTATCATACCGGCCCTGGTAGAAATCAGTCGGTTCGAGCACACCGTTGTTCCCTACCGGCGCCAGATCCTTCAAAACGAAAATATCCAGCCCGCCTTTATTGAATGCTTCCACCGCGAGTTTTTTACCGTTGGGAGACCAGGATACATACATGATCCCGGTGAGAATATCCGTCACCGCTACCGCCTGACCGGAGTCGGGATATGTGATATAGACGTTGTCGATGCCGTTGCGATTGGATATGAAGGCAACCTTGGAGCCATCGGGTGAAACCGTTGGTTTGACATTTTGCCCCGGTCCTACCGGAAGCGGTTTGATTTCCCGACTGTCGATGTCGATCGTATGCAGATTGTAGGAGCCGTAGTCAAAATCACCCGGCATCAATGCCCCGTCGGAGACATAAGGATGAGGTTCGGTCCGAGGATCGGAATTATCGGGATGCGGCCGATCCGAGGAAAAGACCAAACGAGTCGAGCCCGGGAACCAGCTCACGTCGACGTCGTCGTAGCGGTCATCGGTGATTCTGCGGACTTCGTCGCTTTTCATATCATAAATGAATATATCGCGCTTGTTGCCCTCAAGAGCGGAAAAAGCCACCATCTCGGAGTTGGGAGAAAAAGCCGGAGACATGATGCTGTAAAAATCGAATCGTTTCTTGATCGTAACTTTTTTCTTCCGCAGGTCCATGAAGAACAGTGATTCCTTGCCGCTGGATTTGGCCACAAACACCAGGTAGCGACCATCGGGCGAAAACGAAATACCCGAGACATAGGAATGAAGCGACTCCAGATCACCCGAACGGGAACCCTTTACGAGACGGTCTACGACTTTGCCGTCATCGATCGAGATCAGTACGATCTCAGTATAGTCCCAGCGGTCGGTGAACATGGCGATCACATCACCTTCGGCTGAGAACACCGGTTTTTCGTTGGCGTAGGAACCGTCCTCGCGAGATTTGGTCAGTTTCTTGCCAACTTCCTCAATCTCTTTACGCTTGGCTATTTCCGGCCAGTAGCGCCGTTTCATCTCTTTGGAGAATTCTTCCCAGAATTTCTCCATATCGATTCCGAGAGTGTGTTTAATGGTGCGGTCCATCGAGAGAAACACTTTCCCTCGCTTGAACAACTCGCCGATCTTGTCTTCGCCGTATTTGTCGGCGATATATTTGACCATAGCCTGCCCCTCACGATAGGCGTTGTAGCCCGTGAGGTAGAGCGGTGGATACAAATAACCGTTGATAGTGGCGTCGCGCACCCACATATCCGAAAAATAATCCCAGCCGTGACGTGATGAATACTCGGCAAAACCTTCGGCCAGCCACAGCGGTTGTTGGAAAAGCCGCTGTTTTGAAATCAGCGACGATAAAGCTCGACCGTATATGAGATCGTACACGACGGCGTGAGTTAACTCATGGTGCAGCACATGGCGGAAATCCGAATAAGAACCGCTGAACGGGACGACCATGCGGTTTTTGTAAGCTTCGGTGAAGCCGCCGGTGCCCTCGCCGATCAGCGACGAGAGGATATTGGTCTGCTGAAAATCGTTATGTGAATTGTAGATGAAGACCGGGATTCGTCGCTGCACGAGATAATTCAATTCCGTGCTGATTTCTACATAGGCCGATTCAGCCACAGTCGCGGCGAATTTGGCCGTTTCATAGGCGTCTTCATAAAAGTAAATATCGAAGTGCCGTGTCTGGATATAGTTCCAGTCGAAATCCTTGTAGCGTACCTTGTTTTTACCGAAATAGGTTTCCTGGGCCGAGGCAGCGACCGAAAGAGCCAACAACATCAGAGCCGTCAGGAGGAACGTTTTTTTCATGGAATTCCACATCCTATAATTATGACATGTCACAGGCGGCACTGTTTTAACGATTCAGACGCCCGTTGGTTCATTAAAATCCGGTGCTATAAAATCCCGTCGAGGCAGGCTTGATACAATCTGTCCCGGAGATCAATTTGTTACTCTTGTTATATCGGCCCCAAGCTCCGACAGCTTTTCCTCCATCCGACTGTATCCCCGGTCGACATGATACACTCGAAGGATTTCCGACTTCCCTTCAGCCGCCAGAGCCGCCAGGATAATCCCGGCTCCGGCCCTGATATCGGAGGCCATAATTTCGGCCCCCTGGAGTTTCGAGGTTCCGAAAACTATCGCTTCATCACCGCTGACGTTGATCTCGGCGCCGAGTCGACGCATCTCCATAGTGTGCGACCAGCGATCCCGGAACACCGTCTCGCGGATATTCGAAGTGCCGTCGGCGATACAGGCAGCCGCCATGATACAGGCCTGCAGGTCGGTCGGAAAACCGGGGAAGGGGAAGGTGGTTACCGACACCGGCTTGAGTCTCTTTGGCCCTTTAACCCGTATGCTCGTGCGTTCCGTCTCTGTTCGGCAACCCATCTCCTGCAACTTATGAAGAACCAAAGTCAGGTGATTCGGATCGATACCGGAAACGGAAACATCACCCGCCGTCACAGCGGCGGCAATAAGGTAAGTCCCGGCCACCAGACGGTCACCGGAGACACGAAAATCAACCGCTTTAAGCGTCTTAACCGGTTCCACTACTACATTAGGCGTTCCCGCGCCGTGAATTTTAGCTCCGGCTTTATTCAGGAAGTTCGCTACGTCAACAATTTCCGGATCGCAGGCGGCGTTGGCTATATACGTTTTATTTTTAGCCGTCACCGCTCCGAACAGGATATTCTCAGTCCCGGTGTGTGAAGGACGATCGAAATATATCGATCCTCCTGCCAATTGTTTAGCCCGCGCCACGACATATCCGGCCCTTTCCGTCACCCTGGCGCCCATGTCCTTGAACGCCTGGATATGGAAATTGACCGGACGCGCGCCGAGCACACAGCCGCCCGGCAATGACACCCGCGCCTGCCCCATACGGGCCAGAAGCGGTCCCAGAACCAGGAACGAGCCCCGCATTTGTCGCATCAACTCATAAGGAGCCGTAGCACGGTTGACCCGGGAGGCGTCGATTGCCATAACGTGCTTGTGGTCATCATATTCAACCACCGCTCCCAGGTATTCCAATACCCGGATTATCGTCCTGATATCTCGGAGCGGTGGTACATTCCTGACAATCGTCTTTCCTTTTCTGATTAATAGCGCCCCGCAGATAATCGGCAGAGCAGCGTTTTTTGAACCCTCTACCTGGAGCTTTCCCCTGAGACGACGACCGCCGTTGACCACGAATTTATCCATCGCGTAAAGAGCCTTTCTTTCATATAAACGGGCAACCGAACGATATACCCATCGCGGTTTTTGTATTGATACTATTAATGAAGCTGATCCGGATGAAATAAACTTAAAACTGGGGAGAAGGGGGGGCTGATCAAAGCCATTACCCGCAGTGAATCATTGAAGTATCTGAAAAGCAGTTGAATTTGAGGACCGGATGTCAACAAAACCGTACATTTTGTTTACATCTTGGCGTAAATGTAAACGGAATGGCTAATTTTGTTTACATCTTTGTAAGTTTGCTGAATTGTCAGAGGAAAAAAAAGAAACAGGATCACACCGGTTGGACGACTTCAAAGCTGGCTCGGACCCGCTCGAAAAACTCAATGGCCTCGGCCTGGCAGTAGTCGGTCGAAGTCCAGGGCAGGCGGGTGAATCGACCCTTGGCCCAGATCAGGGCAATCTCGGCAAACACGCCGTCACGCAGATAGATCCGATGGCGGTAATCGCGGGCGGCGGCCATAACCAGGTTATCGGCGGTCATGATACCGGGATCGATATTTACCGTGCGGAACATATAATCTTCCACTTTGTCCGAAAACGCAGCCTCGATCTTGCGGCAGGCGCTCTTTATTTCCGGAAGGGCATTTCGGGCCACTAGTTTCTCGAAAGCGAAAAAGCGCAGGCGCAGGTCCTCACCCATTTCTTCCTTGTAGGTCTGGCGGCAGTTGCAGTCCAGGTCGGCGGTCTCGAAATCCACCCGCCCGAACCGGCGCTCCATTACGCGAAGAGCATCGGCGACAGCATCTACCGAAGAATAAATAACCGCCACTACCAGACGGCCCTCGGGCGGTTCTTGAGTTCTAACCATGGCATATTGATTACCGGGCGCCGGGGAAAGAATCAACAAAAACCGGTCGTAAAAGCCCAACAACACCGGGGAAAGCCGTATTTGATGTTGACAGACATTTGTATCAAAGGCATTTTCCTTTTATAAGGATCATGTGACAGCATTTACATAATTACGGAGGAGTCATTAATGAAGACGTTGCTGACGGCAGCAATCGCAGCCGTTCTTCTGGTTGGTACCGTTTCGGCCCAGCTTCCCAAGTTCGGGGCGGGGGCATTCGGCGGTGTGAGTATCCCGGTGGTCCAGGATGACCAGACAAACGGTACCGTATTCGGCGCCAGAGGGCGAGTCGGGTTGCTCCCGATCCTGCAGATTGAGCCCTATTTTGCTTCTACCCAATGGGGTGCTCCGGATCCGGTCGACGGTGTCAATTTGGGAATCGATGGTTCAACGGTTACGGCGTTCGGTCTCGATGCCACTATCGGTTTTCCCCCCGCTAAACTCGGTCTCAAACCGTTTCTTACCGGCGGGATCGGTTCGTTCAAGGTCAAGAACGACGATACCGGTTATGATGAATCCAAACTCGGGTTCAATGCCGGTTTGGGGCTGGGAATTGGTGTTTCGCCGTTTCTCGATATCGATGTCCGAGGAGTAGCTATGATCGCGCCGCAGGAAAGCGGCTCTAAAAAAGCGATCAACCTGATGGCCGGTGTAACTTATAACTTCGGCATCAAGTAAGGAGTACCGCCATGTTGAAAAAGATTCAGATGCTGCCGCTTGGGGGCTTGATCGTGTCGGCTCTGCTGGTTGCCGGGTGCCTGATCGTTTCCGGGACTTTCGTGATCGTGAAGGATTTCGATATGACTGCCGAGGCCGGCTTCTACTTCTACCAGGTAGACCTGACGACCGAACCGGATTGGGATGATCACAAGGACGATATCGACTTTATCGATGCCGTAGGGGTGGAATTCACGATTGTTTCAACCGAGACTTCGGATGTGGCTTTCAGCGTTTATGTCGATGACTACAGCGGCGCGGGAGCCAATCCGACCTCGATTCTCCCCACGGCCGATGTTATCATCGACAGTCTCACGGTATCGCCGGGAACGACCAGGATTACCTACGGCGAATCTCTGACTTTTCTTCGGAATATCCCGCGACTCAAGTCGCTGGTGAGATCCGGCAAGTTCGATTATTACGCCGGCAGCACCGGCAACGACGGCGAGACGTTCGTTATTACCGAGGGTAAGGTTGTCGTGACGCTTTCCGCCAGCGGCAGTTGATGCTCTCGGGAATTTTGAGAAGGTCGAACGTCCGGGTATTCGTCATGACTCTATCCTGGTTAGAGCGATACAGAGCCGCCCGCGGCGCGAGATCAAGTCCCTAAGACGCGTAGCGGCGGGGCTTGTCTCCGCCGCCAAAGGCCTTTCTCAACGTGCAAACGAGGCCGATGGCGCGACTGCTCCACCGGCTGCTTCTTGCGAGTGAGCGATGCGATACAAGAAATCTTTACCAAAAGGCATTCTTTGTACGAATTTTACGTTATTCTCGTGATTCCCTAACGTATAAAGATTAAAGAATGTGTGGTTTTAGTTGATCGACAGCCTTGATGAGAAGTATAGATAGATCAGATTTGGAGGTCCTTATGGAAGTTGGACTTGTTTACTCGAGTAAGGATCCACGTCAGGCTAAGACACGGGACTTCGTAGTTAACTTTCTTAACGAGCGCGGGGTTTTGGCCAACGTCGTGGAATGCGACAGCCCGGTTGATGTGCCCCGGATTACTATCAACGGTTGTGAGGTGGCGGCGAAACCTCGCAAGACCGGAAAGCGCATGAGTGTGTTGTATTTCCCGTCAATGGATGATATCACGAAAGCGCTTGAGCGCGGTATCTGGTGTGTCTAAATATCCGCAGGCCCAACAGGGTTGAGCACGAAGGCCGGGACAGGATGTCCCGGCCTTTTTGTATGTCTTGAATTCACCTCTCCGTAGAGTCCCCCCTTCCGTCTGGTGGCCCATCCGTCCACGGGTGGGACGTCCTGTGCCCCACCCCTCGGGTGGGATTTCCAAATCGACAACAACATCCCGTCAAACGTCGCTCCTGCGGAAGCAGGAGCCTATCTTCTCTTCGTCCTTTGGCCGCAAACGTCTTCGTCTGCCCCAATGTTGTTGTGCCGTCAGGTGTCTCTGCCCGGTGGTTTCGTTGCTTGTCAGAACCTCGCTTCGCGATCCGCCTGCGGCCGACCGGGGGTTCTGACCTACTAGGAACCTGGTGGCCCGCCCGTCCACGGGCGGGATATATCTGAAAGCTCCGAACAAAGGTGCCCCTCCCGGGCGGAAGCAACGAATCAAAACACCGTAGCGCAGGTCCGTCTTCGAACCTGCATTCTTCCTTCGTAGGTCGGCGTTCCGAAGTGAGCGCGGGCGAAGCCCCGAGAACGGAGAAACCCGACAATTCCCGGACGATTCCACCGACTGATATTGACCTGTGTTCTCTTCTGGAAACCCTGGGCAAGCCCAGGGCCACCCGACCTTTTGCCTCTTGAGGAAGAAGAATGTCCAGCCAGGTCGCAGACCCGGTCCCAAAGCTCCGGGGGCCGGCGGCACGACATCAAGCCTCCATTTGATACCAATGAACCATAGCGGTTCATCCAATGGCGGTCTGCCGGGTAGTTGTTCGACACCTTCCTCGATCCCTGCTTGAACAGAATAGGCGCAGCACACCAAGGCTCCGTAGGGAGGCCAGATTTCGCCGCGACCTAGGACCTCAGCGAGAGTTGGGACCGGAGGCTCCGGCAATGACCAAGTCACATCAAGCAACTCGGGAAACAGCGTTACAAGGTAGCGCGGGGGATCAGCGACTGAAGGCTCGAACCGTTCTGCGTCAACCAGCATCACCTTGAGCAGCCGCCCAGTCTCGGCATCAATGTAGGCCGTGCCCCTGTCCGGTAAGGGTCGCTCAGAGTCCCGGTCCTTCCAAAAGATCGGGCGGAACCCCTCCAGATCAATTGCCCAGGCCGGACGATCGAGAAGCAGGTCGGGAAACAGGAGGCTGTCGAGCGGAACGTTGGTGTCGCGGGGCAGCGGGGCAAGCTTCGGCTCGCCCATCTTGAGCGCTTTCTCCGCAACGGTATCCGCTCCGATCACATACTCCCGCGCCAACTCCACCGCCTTCTCGGCAGTGATTTGAGGAGTAGGGGCATCCTGAGCATACATCGCCGCAGAAAGGACTACGGCAGCAATAATGGCAGTTATTTTCAAAACTCTACCGGTCAACAGGCACGTCTCGCTGCAACATCTTGGGCGGGTAAACAGCGCTATCTTTCTCCAAGAACACGAATGTCCAGCCCGGTCGTAGATCCGGTCTCAATGGGTATTCCGCTGCGGGGACAATGTCACTTCTCCATTTGATCCCAATCATCCAGACCGGCTCGTCATCCGGTGGTACCTCCCTCGCGTGTTCACTATTAGGGGGCAAATGCACCTGAACATAATACGCACTCAGCTGCAGAGCCCCAAATGGAACCCAGAAGTCACCTCTTCCGAGTGCCCCCTCAAGCGACACCACCGAGGACGAGGGCAAAGACCATTGAGCACCCCGAAAAGAAGCGAACAGCGTAACAAGGCTGTACGAAGTGGTATCCGATGAGGGCTCAAACCTCTCTCCATCTACCATTGTTACCTTAAGCAGTCGACCGGTCTCGGCGTCGATATAAGCCGTTGTTTTGTCCGGCAAGGACGTGTCGGTTGCCTTATCTCCCCACACCAGCGTGATGAATCCCTCGATATCAATTGCCCAGGCCGGACGATCGAGAAGCAGGTCGGGGAACAAGAGGCTGTCGAGCGGGACGTTGGTGTCGCGAGGCAGCGGCGCAAGCTTCGGCTCACCCGTTTTGATCGCTTTGGCCGCAACGGTATCCGCTCCGATCACGTACTCCCGCGCCAACTCCACCGCCTTCTCGGCAGTGATTTGAGGAGGAGGCATGTCCTGAGCATACGCCTCCGCACAAAGAACGACGACAATCCCAATAACCGTGATCGTTTTCGAGATACAACGCATCTTATAGACTATCACTCTCCCTCATGTCCGAGAGGTCATCGCTTACCACCAGTCCTCCGGCACATCCAGTTGCGACATTCCCGGCTGACCCCCTTGCGCCTTTTGCTCCTTAAGAAAAAAGACCGTCCATCCCGGTTTCAGCCCCCTTCGCTGAGCGCCGGGAGCAGGAACAGGAACATCGAGCCGCCATTTGATTCCAATCATCCAACAGGGCTCACCAGGACGCGGCATGGCCGTGGACGGGGGGTAGCCCTCGGGGAATTCTGTCTCGACAAAGTACGCGCTAAGCGCTAGGGCCCCATAAGGGGGCCAGACGTCGCCTCGGCTGAGAACTGTCGCAAGTGTCAGAGGCGTGGGCTTCGACAAAGACCAGTTGATCCTTTTGTAAGCCCCGAAGAGCGTGTTGAGACTGGTCCGCACGGTGTCCGTCGTTGGTACAAACCGTTCTGCATCAACCAGCATCACCTTGAGCAACCGTCCGGTTTCGGCGTCGATGTAAACGGTGCCTTTGTCCGGCGGCAAAGGCATCCGGGGATTGAGGTCCTTCCAAAAGATCGGGCGGAACCCCTCCAGATCAATTGCCCAGGCCGGACGATCGAGAAGCAGGTCGGGGAACAAGAGGCTGTCGAGCGGGACGTTGGTGTCGCGGGGTAGCGGGGCAAGCTTCGGCTCGCCCATCTTGAGCGCTTTCTCCGCAACGGTATCTGCTCCGATCACGTACTCCCGCGCCAACTCCACCGCCTTCTCGGCAGTGATCTGAGGAGGAGGCGTGTCCTGAGCATAAGCCGCCCCAACGAGGACCAGAGTAGCCACAATGATAGCGAACGTCTTTGCGAACATATACCCTTTTGCCATTCGCAAACTCCCACCTTCCTGACGGTGATCTTCTTCCCGCGTCACAATATAGACGAGAGCGAGCGGCAGATCAACCAATGAAATCGGATTGATCTTGTGGGCGGCAGACGTCCTCATCTGGCCCGTGATCACAACACCTGACGATGCTTCGTAGCGCGTCACCCCAGCGAAGGGGATTGTTGAGAAACCTCGACTGACTTCTCATCGTCGGGGAGACAAGCCCCCCGACTACGCGACTACGAGCCCTAACCTCGCGTAGCGGGCGGGGCTTGTCTCCGCCGCAAAAGAGTTTTTTCAACACGCCTTTCAGGTGGGTTTTCGTCTACCCCCGCACGGCTTTGTCGAGGAAGTCAATCACCTCGGCGACTTTCATCCGCTTCTGCTCCATAGTGTCGCGGTCGCGGACGGTCATCGTTTCGTCCTCGAGCGTCTGCCCGTCGACCGTGCAGCAGAACGGCGTCCCGGCCTCGTCCATACGGGCATAACGACGCCCTACCGCCCCGGAGACATCGTAGAAAACCTTGAAACGCTTACGCAGTTCATCGTAAACTTTCTCAGCGAATTCCGGCATGCCGTCCTTCTTGACCAGCGGAAATACCGCAACCTTGATCGGTGCCACCTTGGGAGAGATGCGCAAAAACACACGGTTCTCGCCGTTGATCTCGACCTCGTCGTAGGCGTCGACCAGGATCGTCAGCAGGGTGCGGTCGCAGCCGGCCGAAGTCTCCACGATGTAGGGGATGAATTTTTCTTTGTACTGGTCGTCCTGATAGCGAAGGTCTTTGCCGGTCGCTTCCATGTGGCGCGAAAGGTCGAAATCGGTCCGGTTGTGGACGCCCTCCAGTTCCTGCCAGCCGAACGGGAACTCGTACTCGATATCGTAGGCGGCCTTGGCATAATGGGCCAGTTCGTCCGGGCCGTGTTCGTGCCAGCGGAGCTTGTCCATGTTGATCCCGAGGTCGCGGTACCAGTTCCAGCGCTGCTCGCGCCAGTATTCGAACCATTTCTCATCCTCGGTCGGATGCACGAGATATTGCATTTCCATCTGCTCGAACTCGCGGGTGCGAAAGATGAAATTGCCGGGGGTGATTTCGTTGCGGAAAGCCTTGCCGATCTGGGCGATCCCGAACGGAATTTTCTGCCGCGAGGAGTTTTTCACGTTCAGGAAATTGACGTAGATTCCCTGGGCCGTTTCGGGGCGCATATAGACCACTGACGAGGAATCCTCGACCGGCCCCATGTGGGTCTTAAACATCAGGTTGAACTGCCGGGCCGGGGTAAGGTCGCAGCCGTTTTCGATCGGGTTTTTGGAGGGTTTGTGCGGGCAACGGGCTTCTTCGAGTTTATCCGCCCGGAAGCGTGCCTTGCAGGTTTTGCAGTCGACCATCGGATCGTTGAACTCGCTGACATGACCGGAGGTCACCCAGACCTGGGGGTGCATCAGGATAGCGGCGTCGATGCCCTCGATATCGGAGCGGCGGCTGGTCATCGCCTCCCACCAGAAGGTCTTGAGATTGCGCTTCAGCTCGGCGCCGAGCGGGCCGTAATCCCAGCAGGAAATAAGCCCGCCGTAGATTTCGGAGGAGGGGAACACGTATCCGCGTCGCTTGCACAGCGACATCAGTTTGTCCATCAGGTCGGATTCTTTTTTGGCCATGGTCTGCTTTCTATTCGATCAAGGTACTGTTCTTCAACTTCTGTAAAAACTCCAGCGATTTCAGATCGGTCTTGAGATCGGTCTGACAGGCGGCGAACCGTGTCAGCGCTTCGAGCAATTGCGCCGCCTCAGCATAGCGGATCGGCATCCCCGCAGCTTCCTTGAGCGAGGCGTTTTGCAGCTTTGCCAGATGCCGGTAGCCAACGCCGGAAAGGGGAATATAATAATCTGTCGGGGCTTGGCAAGAGGGGCAAAGCACCCCGCCGCGATCGGCGAAAAACGGCACGTTGCCGGCTCCGTTGGCAAAGCCGCCGTTGGATTCATCGCTCGTCGCCGGACGACCGCAACCGGCGCAGTAGGCCAGCGACGGATGATAGCCCAACTGCGACAGCACCCGCAGGAAAAACGCCACGAACAGCGACGGCAGACAGGTTTTGGGGACAGCCGCCACATAACCCAGATACGAGGCAAAATAATCGTAAAGTTGCCGCTGGGGCTCGTCTTCCGGCAGGAGCAGATACATCAACTCGCAGGCGGCCGAGCCATAGGCGAGCCTTCCGAGGGCTCCGTCTCCCTCCATGGAGAAGCTCTGCAGGGCGTCGATTTCGCGCACGTAGCCCCGGCTTTCCTTTTTGGAGTCGTAGAACGACAGCTCCAGCCGGGCGAACGTTTGCAGCCGTCCTCGGCGGGATTTCATGCTGCGGCCGCCTTTGTCGACCAGGGCCAGCTTGCCGAAATCGCGGCTGAAGAAAACAACCGTACGTGAGGACTCGGACCAGTTGAAGGCCTTAAGGACGATCGCTTCGGTTTTTTCCAGAGACATGGGATCGCTCAGAAGCCGCGATAGTAGTAGATCGTTTCGTTGGGGCGAACCATCCGATAGCGGGTGCGGGCGATATATTCGATATAGCGCTGGTCGGTTTCGAGCATCTTTTTGATGCGGCTGTCGTCGATCAGGTCTAGGAGGATACGCTGGTTGGACTCGATCAGCGCTTGTTTTTCCATTTCGAGGCGGATGATGCGCGGGATGCCGTAGTCGCCGACCATAAGCGACCAGAAGAACATGAGGCCGATCAGCCAGAGGCCTATTTTCATGAAACGCCTGCGGACACGGGCATCGGCGTTGGAGAGGCGGCTGACGAAATTCTCGGCCAGCGGCTGGAGAATTTTGCGACTTTGTTTGACACGACGCGGCATATAGGCAAATTAGTTCGGCGGGTCCGGGATGCAACAAAAAAGAGATAAGAGCGACGCAACTCGTCAATCAAGACCCCTAAGTAGAGCAAGTATGGAGGGAAAGAGGCAGCCAAGCCGACTACTTCTTAGGCTTCACCCAGAAGTGGAAGTACTTGGCGTTCTTCGGGTAAATCCTCTTGCCGTTACGAACGATGTAACGGCAGAAAACTTCCACAAGACCTTCACGGTCTTTAGCGTTTCCGCTCACTGGCACTCACCTCCTTTCGATGTTTAGTCTCTGCCCCTTCTACCCTCCGCCAACAACCTCTTGAGTCGCTGACGGAGGGGAGGGGGAAGTGCTAAACTGAAAGAGTGAGGGCCAAGAGAGGGAGGCACCTTCTTGCCTCTTCCACCTCCATCTGCTAGGCAATTTAGTATTGAGGTGAGAGTAAGGAACTCTCACCTCGAACAAGGCGCTACTTACCTTCCCGATTTAACCGAGCACAATGGGCGCAGAGCGGATAACCGCCAGTTCCCGATTTCTTGTATCGGGGTTCGATATTATTCCCTTCCGTACACTTTGTGTTGTCATGATGACAGTTCGTACCAGGAAGGATCGAATGCCAAGGCGTAGTTTTAGCCATATTATATTCCTTATAAATTTCAAGTTCAGATAATCGACATTCCTTTCAAATGTTGACAAGGAACGTCGATACCGTATAATATCAGTGGAGCGCTGGGGAATCGAACCCCACGGCCGCGAATCCAAATCCCCGCGCCGGGGACCCATCCGCGCCCCAACTTCGATTATTACTCAGGCCGGTAACCGCCAGCCTGAGTTTTCCTTAGGGATAAGACGCTAGGAACCCTCAACATGAGTCACAACATAGCGCGGGGTGGGGGTGGGCGGGCTAAGTCATTAATCGAATTAGACTTGCAGTCAACGTGGAAATGTTTGTCGATTAAGCACTTAGTGCTTGACAAATGGGATATAGCACTATATTTTTGCATATGAAATGCTCAGGGTAAATGCAGCCTCAAGTATTTCAAATTTAAGCCGGAGTTCCAGCTCCGGCTTTTTTGTTCATGTTATGAGTCTTCGTAAACGAATTCTCCGTTAGTAGTCTTCTTAATATGCTTATTCCGGACCAAGCTCCCGATAAAGCCGTTGAATCTCGCGGCGAATCCCGGATGCTCTATCGGGAATCCGGTCTCTTCTCCCAAGAGTGTGACTATTTCCTCCTTAGTCAGCGCCTTCCCTCTGTACTTATGGAGAGTGAGCATCACAGCTTCTCGCAGCTTCTCGACTTGGATCTCGCTGGCAGCACGCTTCGACTCCGTTTCCAGGTTCGGGAGCTCCCCCTGAACGCCATCGAAGTAACGGATCTGCCGATCACATTCGGCTATCGCCCTTTCAATCTCCTCGCGCTCGCGCTCAAGGCTGTGACGCCACTTCAATAGCGATTCTACATCACGTTTTATCATAGACTAAAGCTATAGGGGCTATGGGTGGCTGTCAAGCAATTTCTATGGGGCTAATCTTTTTTTTAGGGGGGGGCTGTCGTGCTGTACATAGGTGCAGTCTGTCATACTGGCAGCGTCTACTTCACTTCTTTCATCCCCCACCTATCCTTTGCGGCGATTGTAGCAAGCTATGACCAGTGCTCTTTCGTGAGCCAATTGCGCGAGCTTTACGACCTTTGAGTCCCGCGAGGTAGGCCCGTCGCACAACAGCAGGCATCATAGCGTCGCTCATGCTCTACTTGGGCCCTTGAACATGACCGGTGCGACCGGGATTTACCCCCCCCCACTTGTCAAATCTCCATCCCCCCGATTGTTAAATAATCGAGTCGCCGCGTCTCCATTAAGCTCAGATATGATAATGAGATAGATTGCTAACTTGTTAATTAACGAATTCCCGATTGTCAAATTCCCTAGCGAGAATCAACGGCTCTATGTTTTAGGTGGCATTACAGACTTGACCCCAATACCGACACGAGCGATCACCCCGTCCCCCCTCTGTTCAATTCTTGCACATAGCGGTTCGGTTCTCAACTAACTAGCCCAACTAGCCGATACTTACAGAGATAGACGGAGGAATGGAGTTCTCACGATCCTATGGCTAAAATTGACCAACTGCTCAGAATCGTCAAGCAGGCCAACGCCACCGACTTGCATCTTGCCGCCGGATCAGTTCCCATGGTCCGCTCGGGCGGAGGTCTGGACAAAACCTCGCATAAGAAACTCACCAGCGAGGCGATCAAGGCACTCCTGTACGAGATTCTCTCCGACACTCAGATCAAACGGTTCGAGCAGTCCGGCGATCTCGATTTCGCCTACAGCATCGACCAGGTCGCTCGTTTCCGGATCAACATGTACAAGATGATCACCGGTATCGCGGCGGCGGTACGGGTTATCCCCGAACATATCTACACCCTGAATGATCTCGGATTCAGCGAGACGGTCGCCAAGCTGGCCGAACATCGGGGCGGGCTGGTGCTTGTGACGGGGCCGACCAACTCCGGCAAATCGACCACGCTCGCGGCGATGGTGGACTATATCAACAGTCGCTTCTCCAAACATATCATCACGCTCGAAGACCCAATCGAGTTTGTCCACCATCCGCAGAACTCGCTCGTTTCGCAGCGCCAGATCGGTCTGCATTCGGAGAGTTTCGCCTCGGCCTTGCGGGCAGCCCTGCGTGAGGACCCCGATGTGATCCTGGTGGGAGAAATGCGCGACACCGAGACGATTTCGCTAGCCATCACCGCGGCCGAAACCGGTCTGCTCGTGCTTGGCACTCTGCATACCTGTACGGCGGTCGGAACGATTGATCGGATTATCGATGTCTTCCCGGCCGATTACCAGCAGCAGATTCGCATCATGCTGGCCGACACCCTGCGCGGTGTGGTATCGCAGCAATTGCTCAATCGGGCCGACGGCTCGGGACGAATAGTGGCCTACGAGTTGATGCTCTCCAGTCCGTCGATCCGCAATCAGATTCGTGAGGCTCGCACCCATCAGATTCCGTCTACCATCCAGACCGGCCGCAAACAGGGTATGCGGCTGCTGGACAGTCATCTCAAAGCTCTGGTCGACAGCGGCATCATCACCCCCCAGGAGGCGGTTCGTGTTGCCACCGACCCGGCCGAGTTCTACAGCAAAGTCAACCTCGAGGACAGTCAACCGGTGGAAGTATAGATGAGCAGCAAGAGCAAGCGCATTCGACTGGATCAGATTCTAATTCGGGAGGGGCTGATAACGGAGGAGCAGATCAAGGAGGCGTTGACCCGTCAGAAAGCTCACGGCGGTAAAATCGGCTCCCAACTGCTCTATCATCGCTATATCGACGAACAGGGATTGGTGAAAGCTCTGGCGATCCAGTTCGGTTGTCAGGGGGTGGTGCTTTCCGACCTGGTGATCCCCGAAGTCGTACTCAAGATGATTCCTCCCAAAATCGTTCTCGCGCGCAAGGTGGTGCCGTTCGACTACATCCCGGACGACAACCTGCTCAAAGTGGCCTGCGAAGATCCCACCGATGACGACCTTCGCAACGAACTCGGCTTTGTCGCACGCGGCAAAGATATCGAAATGTATGTGGCTGCCGAACTGGCCATCGATACGGTTATCGCTCGTCATTACCAGGGACGCGACATCACGCTGGCCGACCGCCAGTTGCTCCAGATTCCGGAAGATGTGACCTCGATGGAAGAGGCGGTCGAAACCGAAAAAGCCGAAAACGAACCTGCCGCGCAACAACCGGTCGTGCTGATATGCAGCGACGAGCAATATGCCCCGCCGTTGATGCAGTCCCTGCTCGAACGGGACGGCTATCAGGTAAAACATACCGACTCCGCCGACGATGCGATCGAGATGATCGGTAAGGACGCTTTCCACACGGTTTTTATCAAAGACACCGTTTCGGGCGATTATCTGGACCTGATCGACCGTCTTCGCAAAAATTCTCCGCGTACGCGGGTGCGCTATTACGAATCCGCTTCTAATCTTCTGCTCGATCAGGGTTCGTTGATCGAAGAGGGAGATTTGCTGGTTCGCAACCTCGAGCTGTTCACCTCGCTGTTGGCGCTTCAACGTAAAATTCCAATCAATCACAGCGGCAACGTGGGGCGCTATGCCGACCTGCTCTGCAAACAGCTTGGCATTCCCGACAAGGACCGGTTGGTAATCGTCAACGCCGCTTATCTGCACGACCTGTCGAAACATTATTACAGCATCGAGGACTCGCACGACCAGCAGCAGGTTATCAAGATGACCGTGCGGTTGCTCCAGTCGATCAACTACTCACCGACCGTGGTGGGGATACTGCGCTCGATGTACAAGAATCTGGGCGGTAAGTTCACCAAACGTCTGCCAATCGAAACACTTGGCGGCAATATCCTGACAATCGCCGATTTGTTCTGCGAGGCGATACCGGACTCCGATCATGTTTCGCTCGACAAATTCGAAGTGGTCAAAAAGAAGACGCGTGACCTGGTCGGGAAACTTTTCCTGACCGAGGTGGTCGAAGCGTTCATTACGATGGTTCACAAAGAGATTCTGACCGAGCAGTCGGACGAGCCGCCGATCCAGGTCATGATCTACAGCGATCATCCGGGTGCTATTTATCCCGTCGAACAACGCATCAAGAGCGCCGGTTTCCGCACGATTTCACAGAGTATCGAATCGGACTTCATGGAGTTGGTGCGTCGCTCCGAGCCGGAGATGGCGATCATGCTCCTGCACGGCGACCGCAACCGCATCTACGCCGTAATCGACCAGTTGACCGGCAGCGGCATGGACCTGGCCAAAACTCCGACCTTCCTGCTCGTCCAGGGCACGGCCACCCACGAGTTGACCGATTTGATGGATCAGGGAATCGAAGACATTCTCGGGCTCGATGTCAACCTCGATCTGCTCATTACCAAAATGCGCAAACTGCAGGGAATGATTCAGCAGCGCAAAACTCTTTCGACCCAGGCACTCAGGCAGTCGGGAGCTTCGGGTCAGCTTACCGACATGAACCTGATCGACCTGTTGCAGGCGCTCGGTCCGGGACAGAAGACCGTTCGGATCGATGTCAAACCGGCTGATTCCGAAGTGAACGAACTGGTTATTTACCTCAACACCGGCCAGATCACACACGCCAAATGCGGCGAGTTGACCGGGGCCAAAGCAGTCTACGAGGGTTTGGCGATTGCCGAAGGTTTCTGGCAGGTGACACCGCTCACCCCCGAACAACTACCCACTCCGAACAACAGCGAGCCGAACGAGTCGATCCTGATGGAAGGCTGCCGTTTGATCGACGAACGCCTCCGCGCCGGCCAGTTGTTGTAGGATTTTCTCAGCGTAACACAGCCACGTTGTCCGAAGGCCGAATTACGAGATCCTGGTCGGCGACCAATGGATTTGTTGTCATTGACAGATATCGGGGAGATATTTCAGATTAATGAACAGCACTGGTTCTAAACGAGGGATCGGGGCGTCTCCGATCCGGATCAGAAGGGGAGGCGCCCCGGTTTTTGAGGGGACAATGGCAGATGTCTCGCCAATGAGATGTTGGTAACTTTCTAAGCCAACTGCCGGGGGGCGGGCCGGTACTTGTTGCGCTGCACCGACCCGCGTGTCAACAGAAAGGAGTTGTCGTTTAGGGACAAGGTACCGGCTCCGGACCGTTTTGGAACATGTAGGTCACCAGGTAGACCAGATCGGAAATATCCGGCATACAGCTACCGTCACCGTTGATATCGGCCTCACTGAAGTGATGTTCCGGGCAGTCAGGAGCGCTGGGCTCATCACATGGCGGTTGAGGTCCGTTCTGGAACATGTAAGTAACCAGGTACACCAGATCGGCAATATCCGGTCCTCCGGAACCGCTATGGTTGATATCTCCCCGGCTCTCACAGCAACTTTCACAAACATCGCCAACGCCGTTCGAATTGGTATCGGCCTGGTCGGGGTTATATACATTGAGGCAGTTGTCGCAACTGTCTCCCACGCCGTCGGCGTCGATGTCCTCCTGAAGCGGATTGGCCGTCAACGGGCAGTTATCGGAGCTGTTGGGGACACCATCGCCGTCCTGATCGAACGAGGCCACCCCGTACAATTCCAGATACGGCGGGTAAGTCCCTTCCTTGGAGTAGAACTTACTGAATTTCTCGCCGTATTGTGCCTGGATTACGATACCGTAGTCGTTGATCGTACCGGCCAGCCATTGGTTGACTACATCCGAAATATCCAGTCGATACCAGCCGAGGGCGGGGCCGAAATTATAGTAGAGGGATGATGTCGAGTTATGTGAAACATGGTTGTACTCATTCCAGGTGTCTTCATCCCAATCTTCCGTGGCAACGAACAGGTCGCATTCGGTATAGTAATCGCCGGGGCAACGGAAATAGCGATATAAGTTAACGAAAGCACTGTCGATCGTTTGCCCGGCATAAGCGGTCAGATCCCAGCGCAGCATAATCCGTTCGTGATGTCCGGCGCCGTCGTAATCGGCGGTCCAGAGCGATGCTTGTTCCACCGGGTGTTGATGTCCGCTGCCTTCATCAGGATCAGAGTAGAGGTCGTCGGAAGGCTCCAACTGCAGCCCCTGAATCGGACAGGGATCGGACAGGCAGTCGAGTCCCTCGCTCCAGGTACCGCCAAGGGCATCACACTCGGTTTGTATGATGCCGTCATAACAGTCGGGATCGGAGGGGTCGGTATAAACACAGCAACGTCCGGTAGCCGGGGGATCATCGGTCACCTCGATGTTGTCCAGTCCGAAAATATCAGCGTCGGTACCGTAGTATTGGAAGCCGATCCTTATCGGATTAGTGTTTCCGGCCCAGGCGTCAAGGGCTACACTTACGAAGTACCATTGGAACTCGGGATAGCCGGTGCCGTAGGAATCGAACACTTCGGTCCAGTTGACGCCGTTGTCGTCGGTGACATAGACCTTAAAATCATGGGGGTAGTCATAACCCTGAAGCATGTAGAATTCGACTCGGAGCAGGGATGAAGCGCCGGACACGTCAAGCTCCGGGGTCAGCAACCATTCATCCTGCAGGGTAACCGGATCGGTCTGATCCCAGGTAACGAGGGCGGCATTCGTCCCGCCGCCGGTATAAGTGCCTCGGAACCAGCCATATCCTTCATTGAGGTTGAGCGTATCCCAGCCACTCGGGGGAAATGTTGTTCCTTCGAAATCCTCCCACAGATATTGGGTGCGGTTTTTGTCAGCCGTTACCGGGGCGGGATTACTGGGAAGCGGGAAAATGCCGTCGACTAGTTGGCTGCGGTTCATATAGACAGTCACATCGCGGGTCTCGGCTCCAACGAGGTCGACCGCAATGATGCCTGTTAACAAGGCAACGGCAGCGACCGCCGTAATAACTCTAATCATAACTCTCCTACCTTTCTGCAAAGGCTGTAGTAGCTTGGTGATGGGGACTGAAAGCGTCCACCTTGTCTGGTGTATAAGTGAAGTATCATTATCAATCCAAAGAGACCGGCGATGCGGTACGATGTATCGCTTTATGTATGATCTAAATTCCTACTTGCAGTCTTATCAGGAGTCGATCGGCCTGTTGATCTTCTCCGTATCCGGGAAGACCGCCGTCGTTGGCGAATCCCAAACAAGTCTGATAATCCATTTTGAATCGAGCGTCTCCGGGGCCAAGGCCGACGTTAATCCCCACGGTCAGAAAACTGCTCCGATAATCACCTTCGAGGTTGGCGGCCTGATCCCACCATTGATATTGCACGTATGGTTGCAGATAAGTGAAGCGCTCGCTTTCGAGCGGCAGGCTGTAACCGGCCTGTACCATGACCGCGTTCATCTCCAGATCCTCGAAAGGAGCTCCTACCGTCTTGGCCGTGCTGCTGGAGTCGGCCCAAATATCGGCGTAGTAAGGGATATCCAGGGCATCTTTGAACCCTTTACCGAGGAAGACTTCCCCCTGCAATTCCAGGTTATGGTCGTTGTAACGGAGGCCTGCAATGGCGCGGTGACCGTCGTAAATCTGTTTGTGCTCGGTCCAGAAAACGGTATAGTCGTCGCGAGCACCTCCGGGAGTCGGAATAGAGTCTTTTGTATTGTAAGGTGCGTTCCATCGCCAGAAATCGTAACCGGCAGCCAGGGTCAGTCCGGGAAGCGGTGTTCTATAATGAATCCCCAAATTGATATCGTGCTCGTCGTCAAGTGTTCCGCCGCTGCCTTCCGCTATCACGAGTTGGGTGAAAATGCCGGAATGCTCACCCAGGTCTTTATCGAATTCGACCGCGAAACCCAACGGGTGACAGGGACTGAATTTTTTGGCGAAGACCGGTTTTTCAGCCGTCAACAACTGAACGCATTCATCGTACATTTCGAACCCGCGCAGGACATGTCCTTTGGTAATGCCTGCCTTCCAATCGGAGGAGAGGTTGAGCATCAAACCGGCTTCGATTACCATGAAACCGCCGTCGAGACACGAGGCTGATCCGAACTCGAGATTGTACTCCAGGTAATTTTCGTAATTGCCTTCAATGATCGCCTTGGCTTCTCTGATCGTGAATCCGGTCTCGGCCAGACGAGCGAAACCGAAAGCGTAAGTTGAATCTCCGCCCGAATAGGATTCAGCCTGAATAGCCATTTCCACGTGAACCGTCGGCAAGCCGTTGTCCGGTTCGGCCGGTTGATCGTTGCCGGCAGCGGCAGACAAAGCCGTCGATAATACGACGGCGAACGTTTGAATCATCCTCTTTACTGACATTCATCCTTCCATTCGATTGATATCTATCATTTCGTTGTTGATCTCGCTGATCCCGCCCCATCCACTCACAAGATCGATCCTATTTGGTACACGGCGGTTGCCAGGATCCAGGCCACCATGGTCAGTCCTCCCAGTTGCAGCAGAGCCCATTTCCAGGAATTGCTTTCGCGGCCGGTTACGACTATCGTTGCCATGCACGGCGCGCTGACAAGACAGAATAGCATTATGCAGAATGCGACCAGCGGCGTATAAGATGCCTGTAGTCGTTGTCTCAGGGCGTCGGCTTCTTCGGCTTCCTCACCGATCGCATAAACTATTCCCATTTGCGCCACGAATACTTCCTTGGCGGCAAAAGCTCCGATCAGGGCGGTGCCGATTTTCCAATCGAAGCCCATTGGTTTGATCAGCGGTTCTATCCAATGACCGATGCGGCCGGCGGCCGTATAAGCCATGGCTTCGGCTTGTTGTTCTCGCTTGACGGCGGCGAGTTGTTTGTCCAGAAATGCTTGAACAGCATCCTCGTTCAAGTCGCTGCTCACAAGTTCGGCATTATAGTTTAATTGAATCCGGTCAATGGCCGCGTCGTAGTCTTTGTCGAAAACGGTTTTCTGCGGATATGTGGTCAGCGCCCAGAGAATGATTGAAATCGCGAGAATAACCGTACCGGCTTTCCTGAGATACAACCGGCCGCGTTCCCACATGTGAAGCAGTACGCTTTTCGGAGTCGGCATGCGATACGGCGGCAATTCCATGACGAACGGTGCGGATTCACCCTTTAGCGCCGTCGAGCGCAGTAACTTGGCAATTACGATCGCCAACACGATACCGATAGCGTAGATGGTCCACAACATGATGCCGTGCCACGGACGTGGGAAAAAAGCGGGGATAAGGAGGGTGTAGATCGGCAGGCGCGCACCGCAACTCATCAAAGGCGCTACCAGCATCGTGGTGAGTCTGTCGCGTTGATTCTCGAGCGTGCGAGTAGCCATGATCGCCGGAATAGTACAGCCGAAACCGATCAGGAGCGGAATGAAGCTCTTGCCCTGGAGGCCAATCTTATGCATGAGTCGATCCATGATAAAGGCTGCTCGTGCCATATAGCCCGAGTCCTCCAGAACGGCAATCGCCAGAAATAGCAAAAGTATGTTGGGCAGGAACACCAGCACACCACCCACGCCGCCGATAATCCCATCCTCTATTAACGATTTGAGAGCACTGTCGCTCGGCCAGTTCGATTCGATTAAGCCTCCAAGCCAGCCGAATAGATTTTCTATCCAACCCATCAACGGTTCGCCGACGGTGAAGGTGAGCTGGAAAACAACGTACATGAGACCGAGGAAGATCGGCAGGCCTAAGACACGGTTGGTGACTATGCTGTCAATGCGGTCCGACATGTTTCTTTTCTGTTCGACCGCCGAAGAAACTGTTTCCCTCACGATGTCCGAAATGTAGGCGTAACGCGACTCGGCCATGTGTACTTCGGGAGAATCTTCGAGACTGCTTGCGAGACGACTCGCGGCGTTTTCTACGGTATCGCGCAAATCGGGGGTGTTGAAAACATCCTTCCATTCGGCAAGCTTCTCGATTTCCCGGTCGCCTTCGAGTGTTTTCAACGCCAGCCAACGACGACGTCGCCCGGGAGCGGCGCCGTTGTCGGCTGATATGAGTTGACGCAGTCCGTCCAATTCGGCATCGATTTCCGGTCCGTAACCGATAACCAGGCCGCGAGTACCGTTCGTATTACCGGCCGTATTCACCGATGTCTGAAGTAATTCATCGATTCCCCGAGAGCGACTCCCAACCGTCGGAACGATGGGTACGTTGAGCAATCGTGACAATTTTTCTATATCGATACGGATACCGCGAGAAACAGCCACATCGCTCATGTTGAAAGCCAGCACCAGCGGTACGCCCATCTCGAGTAACTGGATCGCCAGATACAGGTTTCTTTCCAGGCTGGAGGAGTCGATTATGTCGATTACCACATCCGGCTTTTCTTCGATAAGGTAGTTGCGGGCCACCACCTCCTCCGCCGAATGCGGAGTGAGACTGTAAACTCCCGGCAAATCGACAATTTCCAGATTGTTTCCTTCGAAACGACGCGAACCGATTTTCTTCTCGACCGTAACTCCGGGATAGTTTCCCACATGTTGGTGCGAGCCGGTTATGGCGTTGAAAACCGTAGTTTTACCCGAGTTGGGATTACCGGTTAAGGCTATCCTGATTTTTCGACCGGATACGCTGTTCGACTTCATATTACCGTTTGTTCGTCATACCAATAAAAGTTAGGCAAGCCAAACATATTGCTCAAAAAAATTACTCGATCATTATCTTGAGAGCGGCGTCTTGACCGATTATCAAGCGACTACCTTTAACGCCGACTATCACCGGGCCTTTCCGGTCGTTGCAGTGAATTACCACTTCAACACCCGGCGTTAATCCCAGGGCCGATAAATGCTCTTTCAAATCTCGACTACCATTAATCCTTGTTATCCGAAAACTCTCTCCGGCATGGCTCAAAGCCAGCGGCAGAGGTCCTCGCAGAATCGAGGAAGAAGCGGTATTAGGCAGGGCTATTTCCGTCGATCCGTTCATAGCTCATAGACCATTATCTTATTTGCATCATCTTTGCGCAACGACAGGTGGTAACCCTTGACCTTCACTTCGATTGGATCCCCCAGCGGCGCCACTCGTTCTACCTCCACGAGGGATCCGGAGGTTACTCCCATTTCAGCGATTCGTCGTCTGGCATCGCCGCTCCGACTGATTTTTACGATTCGGCCCTTTTTGCCGGGACGCAATTCATCCAGAGGGATAGCCGTTCGTTCGTTTTTCTTGATATCCGCTTTTTTCTTTTTTAAATCCATCAGAATACCCGAAACGCAGGCTTCACAATTTTCCATTGAATCGTCCTGGTCACATTGATACCCGAATCCTTTTATCCACGAGGCGCCGCCCCTCGGGCAGGTCTCGACGAATTCCACGAAGGCAATGAATCTCTCCAGGATTTTCGCCGACACGGCGTGTTCCATTTTACAGGCCGCCTCGTCGGCATGCTTCTCTTCGATCGCGAGTACTTTCACGAAAAAGTCCCGCAGCACCTCATGACGCCGGATAACATCGCGGGCCAGAGTTTCACCCCGGGGCGTCAGGGTGACCAATTCATAAGGGGCGTAGTTTACCAACTCTCGGGATGAAAGCGACTTGAGGGCTCCGGTAACGGAGGAATAATTAACCTTGAGTCGTTTGGATATATCTTTGACTCGTGCTGCCTGTTTCTCGGCGATGAGGTGGTATATCACCTCCAGGTAGTCTTCAAGACTGGCGCTTAGAGCTTCTGACGACATGATTTAATCCATTCATCTCTGATCATCTTTGCCTGGCAGAAAAATGTATGGCACACCAAACATTCTGTCAAGAGGTTTTTTGTGATTTCTTTCACAGCAAGATCGCAGGTTCGAAGGAACCTGCATGACTGCGCGGGATCCATGCTCCGTAAGGTGTCTCGGCCTGTCAGCTTCGGGTGATGTTGACTTCAGTCTTTGAACAGATCGTCGAAACGGGCTTTGCGGTCGTCCTTCGTGTCGGTCTGGGTGCTTATTCCCCCCGGCCGCTTGAAGACATCGCGCATCTGGAAAAAATCGCAGAAGTTGGCTTTTTCCTTGTTGGGGATATTGACCTCGATCGGTTCCTTGCATTGGAATCTTCGCCCCGGCTCCCAATGCCGACAGCCGCGACAACAACGCAAATCGGCCAGGCAATGCGGGCAAGCGTCGTGACGTGATACTTTGTGTTCGATTCCGGTGGCGCGGCCACAGTTCCAGCAAAGAAGTCCGGTTTCCGATTCCATGATGTCCCCTTCGTTTCGATATTCCTCCGCTAATATACGAAGCGTGACGCCGATGGCAAGTTGCATTCGCAACATCACTCGACGAGTCCGTTTTGATTGACAAAGTCGCTCGGGTTCAATACATTACAGTATCTATTGTTGAACTCGCCACCGGGCCGTTCAGTTCGACCTGTCACCACCGCGTTGTTCTACATATTCTATCTCACCTCTCCGATAGAGAGGATAGAGAGGCATTCGAGGAGGTAGTTTTGAACAAGTCTCACGTGTCTGCGCTGATAATCATTTTACTGATACTCGCGGCGACACCGTCTTTCGCCGTCGATATCGACAAGGGAATTCTGCTCGATATCCCGCCGGAAATTCAGGTCCAACAATTCGGAAAAATAGCAGGATCACAGTTGACGCCGGAGGATTCGGCCGACATTGCAGCCTTCCGTTTCGACGGCGACACGGTCAAAATCCTGGTGGTGCTGGTTCGCTGGTCCGATCGCTGGTCGACTTACCCATCAGCCACGTTCGACAGCATGATCCTGTCCCATGACACCTATCCTCCCGGATCGGTAGCCGATTATTTCGAAGAAGTATCCTACGGTCACGCCCATGTAACGGGTACTGTTCTGGAATGGTACAACGCCGGAATCTACAATGCCGGCTATGACTTCCAGGACCTCCTCCCTATCCTCGATGCCTCCGTCGATTTTTCACAGTACGACGGCAACAACGACGGCGATGTCGATGCGGTCATTTTCGTCCGTGCCGGCACCGGCCAGGAGGACACCGGCGACCCGAACGATATCTGGTCTTACGCCTATCGTTATCCGACCAACAGCGGTCCGGGACCTTACGACGGTGTTTACGTATCCGCCTGGAATACCTCACCGGAACTGCGGCCGTTGCGCGATCCGAGCAATCCCACCCAGTTCAGCGGTGTCGATTCGCTCAACCAGATCCGGGTGTTCTGCCATGAGACAACGCACAATCTCGGTCTGCCGGACATGTACGACTACGATTCCAAACTCGACACGACCACTTACTTCACTCCCAACGACGATAACGACCATCCCTGGGTGGACTGGTGTCTGATGGGCTATGCCGGTTACGGCATTCTGTCGATCAGGTCGGCTGTCCCCCCGCACATCAACGGCTGGGGTAAAATGCAGCTTGGCTGGATCGATCCGATCGAGTTGGTCGGCGAATACGAAGACCTGGTGATTTACGACATCAACACTCATGCCGACAGTTCGCTTTACCTGCTGCCGATCCACGAGACACAGGGTGAGTATTTCCTGCTGGAATACCGGAATCCGCGCTCGACCGGCAAGTTCGATAAGGTCGATTCCGATTTCAGTTGTTATTTCTGGCCGGACTTGACCTATGGCTGCGACACCCTCGACCGGGGCCTGCTCATCTCGCACGTACACGATTCCCTGGGAGCCTACTGGTGGCGAATCAACAACGGCATGCCCTCTTACCCTCACTACACGGTGACAGTGGTTGACGCCGGTTACAATCCGAGCATGGACCTCTATCAGAATCCCGAGGGCCGCCTGACCGACAGCGCCCAATGGTGGTATCCGTACGAAACCCGCCGCGCGGCGACATACAACCCGGACGTTCCGGGCCAGACGGAATTCTCTCCGACCACGACACCGTCGAGCGAAGGGTATTTCGGCCCGACCAACATTACCGTGCGAGTGGACTCGATCGTTGACGACAAGATGTACGCCTATGTTTTCAATCCCTATGGTGATATCGACTTCGACGGCGTCCTGGACGACGGCGACGGCTCCGGTGTAGCCTGGGACAATCCCTGCACCGGCGGCCAGACGGTCGGCTGCGACGACAACTGCCCGTACGAACCGAATCCGGATCAGGCCGACACCAACCACAACCTGATCGGTGATGTTTGCGATTATCGCTTCGAACGCTGGGACACGGTGGCAACCGCATGTGTCTCTCTCACTGTCAGTAATCTGGCCAACTACGGTCATCAATCGAACACCTCCTCCGGCGGGGCCAACATGGCACATCCGAACGAAGACTGCGATCAGACCGCCAACGTATGGCTGTACGACGGTTCCTCGGTGATCTGTTACGTTAACGGGACCGACACTGTCGGCAACTGGTCGCTTTTCCAGCAGTTCCATTACTGCTTTGTCGATGACCGCCGCTGGATGCTCCCCACCGCAACAAGCACTGATTATGACGAGTTTTTCGGCGGTACTCATGTGACAGCCGACTCGACATTAGCTGTCGAGGACACCTGGTACGCCCCGAAGTCATTGACCGACTGTAATTTCGTGATTCACCGAACGACAATCTTCACCTACGACGCCGCGGTCCACTCGGGACTGACTATCGGTGAGGTTACCGACTGGGATGTTCCGGATAATTATGGCTGGAATGTCAGCGGCATTACACCGGGGATGATGCTCTATCAGACCGGCACCGACCTCGATTGCATCGACCAGTCACGTCGCCTGGCAAGCACCGATTTGATCGGCTGGTTCCTCAACGACTCCTGCGATTTGTACGACAACAGCGAGCCCTACGGCGCCTACTGCGCCGCCAACTCAGACTATGTCTGGGCCACCGGCGATTTTGTCGCTTCGGACCTGATGACCGCCATGCAGCAAACCGGATACACCGCTCATGCGAGCGCCGAGGACCAGCACATGGTGCTGACCTATCTTAACGATTTCACTATCGGCGCTACCGATTCACTGGTTATTTTCTCGGTCCTGATCACATTATACGACGCCGATCCGGCCGACCTGGACAACACACGAACACTGGCTGTACAATGGGTTAAGGACTACCTGGTTGAGTCTTGCAGTTGTTGCCAAATTGTCGGGGATGTCGACCACAACGGATCCGGACCGGACATTGCCGACCTGGTTTATCTCGTGACCTACATGTTCCAGAACGGACCGGAACCACCCTGCATGTGGGAAGCGAACATGAACGGTTCGGTAAATCCCGAACCGGACATCACCGACCTGGTCTACCTCGTGACTTACATGTTCCAGAACGGTCCTGATCTATATCCCTGCGCCGGTAAATAGCCTGAATGAGTTATCGCTCTTAACGGCGGGCTGTTTCGGTCCGCCGTTTTTTTTCACAGCCATAGACTGAGCGATCGCGCTCCCAACACATGCCCACACACTATTTCTCAACATATCCTTGCGGGAGATACGTTCGTATCCGGCAATGCAACTCAGAAATACACTGTTCCTGCCGATAATTTCCATAGAGAAACCAATTCGGCAGGAGCAATGCGATGGACGAACAAGAGAACGAAGCCTTCACGAACAAGCGCCGACACCCACGTAAAAAGCCGATCAACTACATCGAAATCTATGACTCCGAGACCGATGAGTTCCTGGGCAGCCTGGCCGACCTCAACATCGGTGGCCTTCGCCTGCTGGCTCAACACGAACTTGCCCGCAATCGCACCTATTCGATGCGGATGCGTTTACCGCGGTCAGTCGATGAGACGGAAGAGATATTCTTCTCTGCTGCTTGTCGCTGGCAACTAGCTTGTACCAGTGCTCTGCTTCGCGGGAGTTACCATATCGGTCTGGAGATCGTGGATATTGCTCCGTTCGATGCCGACATGATTTCAAGCCTGTTGGCTTCAAGCTGGTTTCGGGACTGGAGACAGCTTCCTGACTATGACAGGATGCGCCGCGAAACCGGTTACCCCGAGGAATAACCGAATCCGGTTAAAAGAAGCTATTCATACTATCCGGCAACAAGCCCTCCCGCCAGGCAGGCAGAGATCCTGTTAGAGCCGTATTGGTCAACCTAAGCCAATAGTCTAAGGGCAGTTATAACTTTAACAATAAACTCTGGAACTTTCGGGCGATTCATGGGTTTGAAGAGCCAGAACATCACGGTTCACGATTCTCACCCGACGAGAATCGTAACCTCTCCAAACCCCATTTCTCGCGCAGAAACAGGCCGGTCGTTTCTAAAACGACCGGCCTTTTCGTTGAATATCTTAATGTCGTGCTAGTCTAAAGCTGTGAGGCGACAAAATCCCAGTTGACCAGATTCCAGAAAGCCTCGATGTATTTCGGACGGGCGTTGCGATAGTCGATGTAATAAGCATGCTCCCAGACATCGCAGGTTAGCAACGGGGTTTTACCGTCCCTGACGGGACAAGCGGCGTTCGAGGTGCTGACAATCTCGAGATTCCCCGAAGCATCCTTGACCAGCCAGGCCCAGCCGGAACCAAAGGTCGTGGCGGCTGTATTGGAAAACTTCTCCTTGAAGGCCGCGAACGAGCCAAAGGCTTTGTTGATCGCCTCGGCCAGAGCGCCGGTCGGTTCACCGCCCGGACCGCCCAGACAATTCCAATAGAAGGTGTGATTAAACACTTGAGCACCGTTGTTAAAAATTCCACCGGAAGCCTTCTTGATAATATCCACAAGAAGCATGTCGGCGAACTCAGTGCCGGGAATGAGATTGTTCAGGTTGTTGACGTAAGCCTGGTGATGTTTGCCGTGATGGTATTCCAGGGTCTCAGCGGAGATATGCGGTTCCAGAGCATCCTTGGCAAACGGCAGATTGGGCAGCTTGTGTTCCATGGTTTATCCTCCTTTTATGACAAGATCAATCCTTGTCGAATATGAAAAGCAGAATACACCGGACGTCTTCACATGTCAACCAATGCCGGCAAACGAAACCGCCGGTCGCAATAAAATCGATTGCAGACCGGCGGCTAAAAATCTATGCCGGAAAATCAACGCTCAGCGTTGACGTGCGGCTGGTATTTAAGAGGGAGAGTTACACGAGTGGTATCGGGGTCATCCAATTCGAAGGTCAACGATTTAAGAAAGGCCTTGGTTTGCCCGACCGAAGTCATTTCGAGCGTTACATCGGTATTCGCACCGACAGCGAGTTCTTTGGGTAAATCAATCGCAACCAGATCCGCGGGAATATCGATCATCTTGAAATGAAGCGGTTGATCGGACTGATTACTGAAGTTGATCCGATACTTGCCCTGATCGGCTCCGGGAAGATCGACCAGGTCCATAGCCGACGGCGACAGGATCAGCGGATAGGATTGATTCGGCTGTTCCTGAATTACGGCGTGAATTCTGACCCGATGTGGCTGCCCACCCTCGTTGGTCATGATAGTCGGACTTTTCACTACGCGTCCCTTGTAGGACTTAGTGCTGAAAATGATCTCAAGGCAAGCCGAATCACCCGGGCTGATCAGCTTCTTGTCGAGCGGCGCCTGAGTACAGCCACAACCCGGTTTAACGTTGATAATCCTGAGAGTATCATCACCGGTATTACGAAGCCAGAAGATATGGCTTATTTTGGCGTTCTGCGGCGCCTGGCCAAAGTTGAAATCCTGTTCGGATACGGACAACACGGGACCGGCTGAAACGGCAGCGGCCAGGGTGAGCACCAACAGCATGGGGAGAAGATGTCTTAGTCTCATTGGTATAATATCTCCAAGTTATAATTCACGGTCGTAAGATGACTTAGTCAAACAGACGCATTAGTTGAGAGCCACACGCAGGGTTTCGTTGGCTCGTTCGAGCAAACTACTGCTCGCGGGCGATTTCACCGGAACAATCTGAGCCATGAGGTCATCATCGTCGATCTGCTGAATGGCACTATAAACCAGGTGAGCTTCCTCACGAGTCTTCAGATCGAGCACCAGCACTTTACAGGTACTGTCGCACCCGAGAACATCGACATTGGCGTCATGCAGACCCAGGTTATAGAGCAGATCGCAAAATGATTCATTCTCGGCCAGATCCTGACTTACTCCGGCCAAAGACAGATTGTAACTGACAATACGATAATAATTGAACGGCACCAACAACAGCAGGAGCACGACCGCCGTAGTAACGGCAGCGACAACCGATTGTCCGGTCCAGCTCCAATGGCGCTGAGAATTCGGCCATCGATGAGTCCGAATGCGTTCCATCACCCGACGCCGCCGCTCCGACAACGGCATCATATCCCCGGTCTGTTCCCGGCGGACGGATTCGAGTACCCGTGACATCAGTACGGTGGACTCACAAAACCGGGCGCAGTCAGGGCATTCGTTCAGGTGACGCTTCAGATCGGCATCGGCAACCGGATCAAGTGATCCGTTTGACAACTGCTTTATTCTGGCTCTAGCCTCGCGGCACTGCATTCTGTCTCCTCGTCGGTCTTATCCGACAGCGGTCTATTTTCAGTGGCGCACACCGAGTATTTCTCGATTGCCTTTCTCATCCGGTTTCGGGCTCTGAAAAGTCGCGATTTGAGCGCCGACTCCGGTTTACCGGTCAGCTCGGAAAGTTCCGTCAGGGTCCAGCCTTCCAGTTCATGAAGCGTAATCAGGACACGCTGCTGGGGCGAAAGTACCGCCATGGCCCGTTTAAGCCAGCGGCCGGCAGTATGTCGACCAAGCGGGTCGTCACCGACCAGCGTCTGCTCTATCTCCGGTGTCAGGTCAACCCGACGCCGGAACCAGGAGCTTCGGACGCTGCTGGTGTAGGTGTTGGCCATGACCCTGTATAGCCAGGAGCGAAACGCCATTTCATCGCGAAGCTGGTGGAATTTGCGATAGGCAATTATCAGGGCATCCTCGAAAACATCGTCTCCCTGAGTTGCATCGCCGGCCAGCCGACGACAGAACATGTTCGCCCTAACGTACTCCGGTTCCAGAAGCTTCCAGAAGCGGTCCTTTTTGGGCTCCATCTGCACTTATGACGCCTTAGCGGTTAAAATGGTTATGGGCACCTTGCCCAACCACCTATAAGTTATTACAAATCAAGATGGTAACAAGTCGAAAAAGCCCTCAAAGAGGTCTCTGGTCCGATTATCGGCGGAATAACGGGGCGGCTTAGGACAGCCGACTCCCGTTGGGTCGATCCGTAATGCCTCAAGATACTGTTACCTATGTTCCCGGTCTAATCTGTTACCTATCTACCCGGTTTGTACCAAACATCCCACCCGTGGACGGGTGGGCCACCAGACAAGGTGTCGAAACTTCGCTTCGCGATCTGCCTTCGGCAGACAGGAGTTTCGACCTACAGAAGACATCGCCCCAGCCGGAAACGGGTGGGGCACCAGCGGTGTCTACGCCCCCTTCGGGGTCGCTGTCACGCCGCAGAGCGACGTGACAAGGAAGAGTCGGGAATCCACGTGAAGGTGGACCACCATTCCATCGGACGGAAGATGGCAGGTCTCGGAGAAACCTTCCCTACAAATACTACAGCCTTTTATAGACGGAGTTACGGGGTCTGGCTGCCGGCGGCGTTTTGACGGGCACGCTCGGCTCTTTGCATCAGGTCATAGTAGCTTTTCTGAGCCTCAAGCCCTCGGAAACGGTTAACAAAAGCCGTCTTTTCGTAATAGCTGCGTGCCCGGGCCAGCAGGTTGTTGTCTTTCGCCATTAAAGCTACCACCTGGACTATCTTGGCCGCCTGCATCTGTACGTTCCAGTCGGTAGGATACTTCTCGGCCAGGTTCGTTATAAGCCCCATCGCTGCCTGGTACTGCTTCTGTTTCCAGATGATATCGGTTGCAAGCAGACCGAGCGATTTAGTTTCAGGATGCAGCGCCAGGTGTCGTTCAATCTCAAGGGCTGAACTGTCGTACTGCTGAGCGAGGTAATAAGAAATAGCGCGTTCGTAATGAGTCGGCTGATAACGATTTGCTTGCGGATTGGAGAAGGCTCCGGCGACGTTATAAACCTGCACCTCAATGTCTCGGATCCAGTAGCTTACGATCGGTTTGAGTCCACCGATTTGCGGATATTGTTTAACGGCTTCTTCGGCGTTGGAGACATCGATGGCAATATGAGTGATCGGATAACGATTAAACAGGGTCGAATCCACCTCGGCCACACCGAAAAGGTGAATGAACGATTTCAATTTAGAATCGAAAGTCAGCTCCGGTCCGTATGGGCCGGAAATAACCGCGTCCGGACCGACGATTTCTCCAAGGTCCCGGCAGGCTTCCTGAATCGTAAAAGCGTGATCGAGGAAATGCAGCCGGCGGATCCGAAAACCGTTGACCAGAGTAGTGACGGCAAGAGCTACCGCCAGCACCGCTATCAACCACTTGCGCGAGAATCGGAAGCTGTGTCGTTTTAATATGAAAAAACCGAGAGCAAGAACCACCGGCACAGCCACAACGGTAGTCCAGGTAAGCATGGTAACCGGCGGTGATGAGAGATTGAAGAAAAACAGGTTGGCAACCGTGTGATAGGTCAGAATCCACCAGAGAAGGGCAATCGCGGTCATACCGGTCCAACCCGGCCAGACTACCGAGAGCTTGCGGCCGGCATTCTTCAGGAACATATCAAGAACCATCCATAAAACCGCAATCGCTGCCGGCAGGAACAGAAGGCTGTACCTGATCGGGGAATAGGTGAGCGGCGCGAGACCCAGCCAGCCGAGAGCAATCCAGGCCATAACAAAAAACAAAGGACGCGGCACCGAGCGCAGGGTTGATGCGCTGTCCTTGTTGTACCGCACCAGGATCAGGAGTGTTCCGCTGACTACTATATACATTAAAATATCAGGATTCAGATAGAACAGCCGCATCTTATAGCCGTACGACACAACATGCTCCAGAAACGCCCAGGGCGATGTTAATCCCTCGGGGAAGCCGCGAAGACCGTAAGACTGTTCGCCAACATAACCGAACGCAGCGGTCAGGTCCGAGCCATAGAGAAGGAAAATCAGCACCAGGCCGGAAACAAGAAAAGCACCGACAGCTATGCCGATTCGTTTCCAGCGTTCATCCTTATCGAGGAAAAACAGAGTCACCAGCAGGGCGGGCATAAGCAGTGCGCCGAACAGCTTGCCGGTGAAAGTAGCTGCGGCCGCCAGAATCGCAGTAGCAATCAAACCCCAAAGTTTATCCCCGTACCAGGAATAGATAAAAAACATCAACGCGGCCAGAAAGAGCAGACCGTTTTCCAGGTACGAAAGACGACCGTAGGTGAAAGCAGTGACATTTATCAGAAAGCAAAAAGCTGCTACCGCAGCGGTCCAGGGCCGGAAATGACGTAAAAGACCAGCCAGTAGCAGAAGTAATCCGCTCAGTGAGAGCAGAATACCGGCGACATGAGCGGTAGCCCGGGATACGGAACTTAGTGAAAAGCAGAGATAGCCGACCAGCGACATGAGTGAGTGCTGATAAACGGTCCAGCGGGAATAATCGAACGGATCCCAGTCGTCGAAAAGAACTTTGTTGCGAGCGTGATAAACGTATTGAGCCGGATCGGTTGCGAGCGACTGACCTCGGCCGGAAAAATAAGACGGTGGATCGCTGTCGAGGTCCTGAAACCAGAACACCGCTCCGCCAATCAGAACGATTACCGTCAGAACATAGAATATAATTCTACTGCGTTGCGATAACTGGGACATGGTCTGTCGGATTATTCCACGTAGAGCGGGAAATCTCCCGCATGGGTAACATCGCCGATCAACCAGGCGGCTCGCTTGTTGTCACTCATCGCCTTTTCAAACGGCTCGGCATCATCAGGATCGAGCGCGATTAGAAGTCCGCCCGAGGTTTGCGGATCATAAAATACCGCGACAAGATCCTCAGGAACGCTATCGGCGATCTTCACACGGCCTTCGAGATGTGCTCGGTTGGCTTTGGCGCCGCCGGGGATCATATCAGCCCTGGCCAACTCACATGCCTGCGGCATGGTCGGGACTGCGTTCGCAAGAAAACGCAACGATACTTCGGAGCCAAGAGCCATCTCGAGAGCATGCCCGAGGAGTCCGAATCCGGTCACATCGGTAGCGGCATGGGTCCGAAAACGAACCATTTGTTCTGCGGCTTTATCGTTGAGCTGAGCCATTTGAGCGCTTACGATTCGCTCCAATTCCGGCCCCACCGCTTTGCGTTTTATCCCGGTGGTAATAAGACCGGTACCCAACGGCTTGGTCAGATAGATTTTATCGCCAGGTTTCGCTCCGGCGTTACTGATAACCCGATCCGGATGAACCAGACCGGTTACGGACACTCCGTATTTTAACTCGGCGTCCTTAATCGAATGACCACCAACTACAATTGCTCCGGATTCGGCAATTTTATCCGTCCCGCCACGCAGCAGCTCGGTGAGCACGCTGGTTGGCATCTTACCGTCCGGAAAACCGACAATGTTTAACGCCGTTAACGGCTTACCACCCATGGCATAAACATCAGACAGAGCGTTCGCGGCCGCAATTTGACCGAAATCGTAAGGATCATCGACAATCGGCGGGAAAAAGTCGACTGTCTGTACCAGTGCGATCTCGTCAGTAAGCCGATACACCCCGGCATCATCTGCTTTGTTGAACCCGACCAAGAGGTTCGGGTGGCTGCTTTTAGGCAGCGTTGCAAGTGCCTCCGCCAACAACTTTGGCGCTAATTTCGACGCTCACCCCGCACAGGACACTTCAGCCGTCAACTTTATCGTAGTCTCAAGACGTTTGTCGTCCATAGAAGTCTTCCTTCAACGTGGCTGTAGCGACTTTTAAGCTCCCGGTCGCTCCAGAACACATCACAGTTTACTCACGAGGCGGGGTCCTGTCAACTTAACAAGCACGATAACTGAAGAGCATAGGAGCAATAATTGAATCTGATTTAGCAACTCCTGCGATAGCGTTCGGAAATGATTTAGTGCTACTTTTGTTGACCGGATCGAACCTTTTATGATTATTGTATTATTATAAATGTTGGAAACAGTATCAGGAATCAGGAGATCATTAAGATGAAAAAGATCGCATTACTGATGGTAGCGGTGTTAGTGGTGACGAGTGTCACCGGCTGTGGCTGGTCTCGTCGCGACAAAGGTACTGCTATCGGCGCCGGCGCCGGAGCCGTGGTCGGCGGCATAATCGGCGATAAAGCCGGCAATACCGCCGTGGGCGCGATTCTCGGAGCGGTTATAGGCGGCGCAGCCGGGGCATATATCGGCAACCAGATGGACAAACAGGCGGCCGAGATCGAGCGTGATCTGGAGGGAGCCAAGGTCGAGCGCGTAGGTGAAGGTATCAAGGTTACATTCGAGTCCGGAATCCTTTTCGACGTCAACTCCTCCACCCTGCGTCCGGCGGCCCAGTCGAACCTGGCCGATCTGGCTCAGATTTTGAATAAGTATCCGGATACCGACATCCTGGTCGAAGGGCATACCGATGCCACCGGAACCAACGAGCACAATCTGGACTTGTCGATGCATCGGGCGCAATCGGTAGCGAATTATATGACCGGCCTGCAGGTGCTGGCAAACCGTTTCAAGATCATGGGATACGGAGAGGATCAACCTATCGCCGATAATGCGACCGCCGAAGGCCGCCAGTTGAACCGTCGGGTGGAAATCGCTATCTATGCCAACGATAAGTTGAAAGATGCGGCAAGGAAGAAAGTCGAAGGTTAAGCAATAGCAGAGTAATCTCTTAACCGTATCAAGAGAATATTACAGGTCATCGAGAGTGGTGACCTCTTACCACTAACACAGGATTGGACATGAAATTAACCATTACCGCCCTGATGCTTGCCCTGCTGACCCTACTCTTCGTCGGCTGCGGCAGCACTGATAAAGAAGAAGCCGGGGCCAACAAAACAGCCGATCAGAATACCGCTCAGAGCGGATTCGATTCACCACAGATGCGTAAGATCTATCTCCAGACGATGGAAGCTGCAATTGAAGAATGGGGCGGGCGATATGAAACCCTGAAGCAACAGATTACCGAGCTTCCGGAACCTACTCGTAAAACCCTGGAAGAACCGGTGGCGCAGGTTGGAAAAGCTATCGATGCCCTCAAGGAAAATTATGATCGCCTTGCCAACAGCGGGGATGCGGATTTTGCCGAGGCTAAAGCCGATTTGGAAAAAGCTCTCCGTAAAGTGCAGGAAGATTTCAACAAAGCGACTTCGATGGCTAATCACTAACACAGCATCGATTAACCCAGGAGATATCAACAGCGGGCGCATGAACAGCGCTCGCTGTTTTATTGTGTCTTACTCGAATCGCATTCCCGTGACGCTCGACAATAATCTTAATCCACATTTTAGCTAAAACCGCCATATTTTTGTCTATCATTACTGCTATCGTATTATTAAATCCAAACTTACGACACGATAGCAAACCGTCGGTATGAGAGATCAAATGAAGATCGCATCGCATAGCGTTCACATCGTATCTGATCACACAGGTAAGGCCTCTCGACGCCGATAATAAATACAGAAAAAGGACGCTATTCTCCTGTTTGCAGTATCATTATTGCAGTTTTAATCCTCTTAAGCATTGACCGCAAAAAACCGCCAACCCCTCTTACAGGAGGTCCCATGAGACATCTGCTAGCTCTGTTGCTGGCCGTAGTGACTCTGCTGTTGGTATTCGGCTGTAGCGAGAACCCGACTCAGCCGGTCAACTCCTCGGTAGATCACTCAATCGCCTTAGTTCAGCGTCCTACGTTCATTGAGACTCGTCCACCTGAAGTCGTGGCTCAGTACACGATGCACCTGACTGATCCGGCTATCATGGCCCTGAACAAGAAGCCGGTTCCGCAGCCGCCGCCAGACACCATCGAAGGCGACCCCAATCCGAACCCCGCTCACAAGTACGCTTATGTGATCGGTATCTCCGATTATGAAGGCACCGCCAACGACCTGACGTACTGTGACGACGACGCAATCGCGATGAAGGCTTGGTTCCAGAGCCAGGGATTCACCGTTCGCATGGACCTCGATGGCGCCGCGACCGGTAACGAAATCATCGCCGGTCTCCAGTGGCTGATCGACAACGCCGACCCCGGTGATGAGGTTGCATTCGCCTACAGCGGTCACGGCATGAAGTCGACCGAAGGCTCGGCGATCATTTCCGCCGACCTGTACTACATCCCTCACGGCATGGTGATGTCGTACTTCAACGCTGTCAACTGCACCAAGAAGCTGGCTACGATTGACGCCTGCGTCATCGGTGACTTCAACGACGACGTGGTCAGCGGTACCTTCATGGCCACCGCCTCAGACGTCAAGTACTCCTACGATGCTCCCGATCTCGAGCACGGTGCCTGGACCTGGTACTGGCTCGACGGCGTTGAGAATCAGGGCCTTATCTATGCCGAGGAAGCGGCTCCGTACGCCGAGGCCGGTTTCAAGGCCTGGGCTTCCGCTCGCCATGTAAAGGTCGACCCAATCCACACCGACGCCTACGACGGCGACATGGATATGTAAGACTCGCATCGGTTCGTACGAACCGTGCCAAAAGGCTCGCCGATTACGGCGAGCCTTTTCTTTTGCTTTTAATCTGATTTGTCCGATTATTCGTGCCGGAGGGCGTCGATAGGATCGAGCGCAGCCGCCTTACGGGCCGGGTAGAATCCGAAGAATACACCGACAGCGGCCGAGAAAAGGAACGAGATAATCATGATCTCCGGAGTCATGATCGGATTGAGATCCGAGGCATAGTCGAGTATTTGAACTGCCGCCGCCGATACCAATATCCCGGTCAATCCGCCGGTGATACTCAACACCACGGCTTCGGTCAGAAACTGCACCAGGATATCACTCTCACGGGCGCCAACGGAAAGCCTTATACCGATCTCGCGAGTACGTTCCGTCACCGAAACGAGCATGATATTCATGATGCCGATCCCGCCGACGATAAGACTGACCGCGGCAATGGAGCCCAAAAGCAACGTGAAGGTCTTGGTGGTCGAGGTCACAGCCTCGGTAATTTCAGCCTGGCTGCGGATGCTGAAGTCGTCGTCGTCACCTTCTTCCAGCTTATGAGAGCGGCGCAGAATCTCGCGCATCTCTTCTATGGCGGCATCGACCTGCTCGGTGGAGGCGGCGCTGGCGTTGATCATGTCAACCCATTGACGACCCTTGAGGCGGTAGAGAACCGTAGTGGAAGGAGCAAGAACGACATCATCCTGATCCGCACCCATACCACTCTGACCTTTTTCTTTCAGAACACCGATAACGGAGAAGGGAATGTTACGAATACGCACCGTCTGCCCAACTGGGTCCTGGTCAGGGAATAATTCATCGGCCACGGTTTTTCCCAACAGGGCTACTTTGCGTTTACCGTTGATATCCTTCTGCTCGAAAAACGCACCGCTCTCGAGCTGCCAGTTACGGATATCGAAATAGTCGATATCGACACCGTAGATTTCGGTCGACCAGTTGGAACTGCCGCCGATGATCTGCCCACCGGAGCGAACCACTGCCGACACACCCGAGAGCAGAGTGGCATCACGGCGGATGTCATCGACATCGTCAAAGGTGAAGCGGTTGAAACTTCCCGCACCCATTCGTGCACCGCCGGAAGTGGCGCTACCCGGGAAAACGATCAACAGGTTGGTGCCGAGAGCATTAATATCCGATTCGATCTTGGCCTGGGAGCCCTCACCGACCGCCACCATGACGATCACCGCGGCGACTCCGATGATAATGCCGAGCGAGGTCAACAGACTCCGCATGCGGTTACGCATGATCGAGCGAAAAGCAGCCGCAGTCAATTTCCCTACCGATATCATGACGGTCTCCTTTCCGCTTCCAGCGAGGCATTTGAATCGGCATTTTCGACCCGCTGTTGCTCGTGTGTTTTGTCGCTGACGATCAATCCGTCGCGCAGTACGACCACTCGTTTAGCGAAACCGGCAATATCCGGTTCGTGAGTAACCAGAATTACCGTAACGCCGTCGTCGTTCAGTTTCTGGAAAAGCGAGATTACTTCGACAGAAGTGCGGCTGTCAAGGTTACCGGTCGGTTCGTCGGCGAGCAATATCGCCGGACGGTTTACCAAAGCACGAGCGATAGCCACGCGCTGTTGCTGACCACCCGAAAGCTGGTTAGGGGTGTGATCCATTCGGTCTCCGAGTCCGACACGACTGAGCGCCTCACGGGCGGCTTGCTCCGGATTTGCGACACGTCCTTCGCGATCGTAAAAAAGCGGCAACAGAACATTTTCGAGGGCGTTGGTCCGAGCCAGCAAATTATAACCCTGGAAAACGAATCCGATATTCCGATTACGAATCGCTGCCCGTTCGTTTTTGGAAAGGCCGTCTACCCGTTCTCCGTTAAGGATGTACTCTCCTTCGGAAGGACTGTCCAGACAACCGAGCAAATTCATCAGAGTTGATTTGCCGGAACCTGAGGAGCCCATGATTGCCACGAACTCCCCGGCTTCGACCTTCAGGTCGATACCACGTAAAGCCGGTACTTCTATTTGACCAACCTTGAAGATTCGCTTCAGACCGTGTGTTTCAATTACCGTAGCCATGATTAGAATCCGGGCGGCGGACCACCAAAACCGGGACCGCGTCGCTGACTGTCATTACTACTTGATGATGAGGTTGTCGTACCGGTGCCGGTGCCAATGATCACTTTCATTCCTTCAGTCAGATCACGACTGGCTACGACCTCAGTCTGAGTTCCATTGGAAAGACCCGTACGCAACATGGCCGGACGCAGGTTACCGGAGTCGTCCAGATACCAGACTGAACCGATATCATTAGGCGGGCTTCCCTGAGCCCCTCCCATACCCTGGCCGGGTCCCATAGCCTGACCACCGCCACCGGCGCCGGAGCTGTCAGCCGGACGCTCACTCGGAGGCTGATTGCCGTCAGTCTGCCGTTGAGCCTGGCGCTCGGAGCGCATTTTCTCCATAGCCGCCATCATTTGTTTCTCATCAGGCTGAAAACGGAGAGCTTTGTTAGGCACCAACAGGACATCGGTGCGTCGATCGGTAATGAACTCGATAGTGGCTGTCATCCCGGGCAACAGATAACCGTCTTCATTGGAAGCTTCGATCACTACCGTGTAAGTCACCACGTTGGAGACTGTCTCCGGTTGCAATCGCACCTGTTTAACCGTTCCGCTAAATTCTTTGTCGGAATAAGTGGCGACATCGAACCGCACCTCCTGCCCCTCTTTTATTTCCCCGATATCGCTCTCGTCGACTTCAGCGAGGATTTCCATCCGAGCCAAATCCTGAGCAATAACGAAGAGGGTTGGTGTCGAAAGACTCGCCGCCACGGTTTGGCCTTCTTCAACATCGCGGGAAACCACAATTCCATTGATCGGCGATGTAATGACGGCGTATTCGAGGTTGCGTTCGGCACGACTGAAAGCTGCCTGGGCCGAAGTCAGAGAGGCATTCTGAGTCTTTAATTCTACGGAAAACGGCAGCAGATCGGCTTCTGAAATAAGTCCTCGTTCAAAAAGCCGCTGGTTACGGTTGTAATTGGATTGTGCCTCCTGGAGGAGGGCTTCGGTCTTTTCTACGTTTGCCTGAGCTTCTAAAACCGCCAGCTTCAAGAGTGAGGTATCGAGTACGGCCAGCACTTGACCCTGATGGACGATATCATTGAAATCGACTGAAACGCGATCAATGGTGCCGGAAACCTGAGTTCCTACCTCAACGGTGGTCACCGGAGAGAGACTGCCGGTGGCTGAGACGCTATTCTCCACGTCTCCTTTACTGAGTTCGGCAAATTGGTACTGCAGATCGGCTGCGTCGCTAAGACCGGCCTTCAAAAGGTAGACCGCGGCAACGACCACTACCAGCCCCAGTACCAACCATATTATTTTGCGTAACTTCATGCTAATCCTTAATCACGGGTTCTCTGCTTTTCATCGTTCTGCAGTAGGACAACTTCGGTCCCGGCAGCGATTAATCAAGTGTATCGGGAAACTTTTTTCCTGGAATCCTGAATTATGCAACTTCCTGCAAGCGAATTCGTAAAGAGGACTGATCTAAGTAATCAGACGAGGTCCATGTGAAAACATCCGAAGCAATTATAATAGGAACGATTACACTTATTTTATCCTTCACCTCCACTTCCGGAGCACGAGGATTATTCGACGGCTGGAAAGGTGAGCGAGGTTCCGGAGATATGATCACCCAGGAACGAACCTTGCAGGATTTCGAAGCCATCGAATCCAATATCGGCGCCGACCTATATATTACAATCGGAAGCCCTCAAAAGGTAGAAGTAAATCTAGACGACAACCTGGTTGACTTCATTGAAACCGAGGTTCACGGCAAGACACTCGATATCACTTGCCGGGAGTCCTATAGCAGCCGCCGGGGCTGTAAAATCACGATTACCGTCCCCAAACTGGTTGAGATTGTTCATTCCGGTTCCGGGGATATTGAGATCGACGGACTTAAAAACGATGAATTCGATATGGATTTACGCGGTTCGGGTGATTTCTGGATCAACGGCCAAACCCAATTGCTGACCATCAGCCTCTCCGGATCCGGAGACGGGGTTCTCGAGGGCGAAACAGATGAACTGGACGTGAAAATATCCGGATCGGGATCAATCGACGGCAGCGATTTAGCTGCCCGAAGTGCTCGCGCCCGGGTATCCGGATCCGGCAATATCAAAGTAAAAGCAACCGACGATCTGGATGCCTCGGTGTCCGGTTCGGGAAACATACTCTACTATGGACGACCGGAGCGGATCGACACCAATGTGTCGGGTTCAGGCTCGATTCGGAGGAGATAGTTCCCAACTCTGGGCGGCGCCGGATGGACGGCGGCGTCGCCCTTAGTTCGACATAAAGACCATCCCTTTCTCACATGCCACACGCATACGCTGGGCGGAGTCGCAACCCTCCGCCTCTGAGCCGGCGGGGCGCCCTCCCTGCCGGCTTTTCTTATGCCTTGCTCCTCCGTCATCCCACCCCTATCTTGCCCCATTATGAAAATAATCGTGGTTCAGAAAGATATCAAAGACCTGGACATCACCGGTCATCTCGAGCGAGCTAAGGGAGACAATCCCGACCTGGTCTGCTTTTCTGAGTTGGCTGCAACCGGTTGTCTCTATCACCGCCGTCCGGTCACGCCGCTGGAGAAAATCTGTGAGACCTTATCGCCGTTCAACTTCGGCGTGATGCTCGGCTTGCCGGTCCAGGAACCGGGCGGCTTCTTCAACAGCTACCTTTTCTATGAGCGGGGTAAATATCGTCTCTATCATAAAATCAACCTGTTCCCCCCGTTCGGCGAACCGCAAATATATGAATCCGGCCATCGGATTGGTCTTTTCGAGACCGCGACCGACCGTTTGGGAACAGCTATTTGTTATGATCTCCGTTTTGAGGACATTTTCACCCGTCTGGCTGAAGCCGGAGCTCGAAAGATATTTGTCCCGGCAGCGTTTCCAATCGAACGGATTGACGACTATCGCGACCTGTTAATTAAGCGAGCCGTCGACTTCAATGTGCATATCATTGGTATTAACGCTGTTGGCTCCGACGACAAGTATCAATTCGGGGGTAACTCGATGGTTGTCGCACCTGATGGCTCAATCCTGGCCGAAGCCGGTCGAGGCCGCCCGGAGACACTGACTGTCGAGATATAGAGAAATATCGAGAATCCAGACATTCGACCTGCGGCACTCTTCTTCGCTGCTATTCTGTCGATAGAAATAATATACCACAGGGGGCATCAATGAGTCGACAAGGCCGTTCCGACGACTAATCTCAGATGGAATCGGCTCACATAAATGCTGTTAATTACCCTTGACGCCCCGGATTGGTGGAATTATACTTAGGGTCTTGATTTTCAGGGCCCTTAGCTCAGTTGGTTAGAGCAGCTGACTCATAATCAGCGGGTCGCAGGTTCGAGTCCTGCAGGGCCCATGAACTGACGATTTTGATTGATGGGCAATTAGCTCAGTTGGTTAGAGCGTTCGGTTCACATCCGAGAGGTCACTGGTTCGAGTCCAGTATTGCCCATGTGTTAAAAAATGAGACGAGCCTTCAACAACATGATGCCTGGCGTCGAGCCGCCGTACAAAGAGAACCGGCAGGCCGGTGACAGGCGGGAGATAAGGATAGCGCATTCCTTCGTAACAACGTAGGGATGCGCTTTTTGTTTTGATGAATGGTGTAACAAATTCCGACGTGCAGGAGGATTCGATGGCCGACGATCTTGATCTGTTGCTGAAACTGCAGGTTATCGATTACGATCTGGGTGAACTCGAGCGATCCAAAGAGTATCTCCCGGATATGATGGAGAACCTGAATCGCGAGATCGAAGAAGCTAAAGCGAAATACGAATCAGCTACGGATCAACTGGATAAGTCCAGAATCAGCCAGAAACACCTTGAGGTTGAGGTCGCTGCTCAAGAAGCAGAGCTGCAGAAATATCAGCAGCAGATGATGTCGATCAAAACCAACAAGGAGTACGATGCGCTGGTTGCCCAGATCGACACGGTCAAAGAAGCAATTTCCTCCAGAGAAACTGAGTTGCTGGAAACAATCGATCTGATCGGCAATCTCGAAAAAGAGACTGTCGAACTGAAAGAAAAAGCAGCCCAGATCGAAGAGGCCAACACCAAACAGTTGGCGGTGTTGCAGGAAAAAGTCGATTCGATCGGCGAAAAAGTCAGCAGCAAACAGCAGGAACGCAACGACGTCTCATCGCAAATACCGCGCAAGACGCTGAGCATCTACGAACGAGTGCGTCGCGGCAAAGGTCGCGCTGCCGTAGTCGTGGTGAAAAAGCGGGCCTGCGGCGCCTGCTACAAAGCGTTGACGCCGCGCAAGGTACAGGAAATCAAGAAGCGAGACAAAATCTATACGTGTGAAAACTGCGGCTGCCTGCTCTTTTGGGACGACGAACAGTCCAATTGAAGCATAAGCCTGCTTATCATAGTTACAGGTGAATCATGGCCAGACTGCTCGACAAGATCGCTCTGACGTTTGACGATGTTTTGCTGGTACCCAGCTATTCCGAGGTACTCCCGCGGGAAACCGATGTCTCGACCAGAATCGGACCCGGAATCGAACTCAATATTCCGGTTGTCTCCGCGGCTATGGATACCGTCACGGAATCGCACCTTGCCATGGCGCTCGCTCGTCTGGGGGGAATTGGCGTAATCCATAAGAATATGGATATCGAGTATCAAGCCGGCGAGGTGGATAAAGTAAAACGATCCGAATCCGGTATGATCGTCGATCCAATCACTCTTCCCGCCAATCGAACGGTCGGCGACGCCATGCAGGTAATGGAACACTTCTCCATTTCCGGCATCCCGATCACCGATAACGGCAAGCTCGTCGGCATTCTGACCAACCGTGACCTGCGCTTCTCCCCCGATCCGAATCAACCGATCAGCGACCTGATGACGACCGAAAATCTGGTTACGGTCAAGCCCGGAACCGACCTGGACACGGCCAAGGAATTGCTGCATCGTCATCGCATCGAGAAACTGCTGATAGTCGATGAAAACCAGATGCTCAAAGGGATGATCACGGTTAAAGATATCGTGAAGCGAATCCAGTATCCGCTGGCGTGCAAGGACCCGCACGGGCGTCTCCGCGTAGCGGCAGCGGTGGGAGTTGGTGACGATTTAATGCCCCGTTCCGAAGCGTTGATCGCGGCAGGAGTCGACATGCTGTGCGTCGACAGCTCGCACGGCCATAGCAAGGGTGTCCTGAACGCTATTTCTCAACTAAAGAAAAAATATCCCGAAACCCCGCTGATGGCCGGTAATATCGCCACGGCCGACGGGGCCAAAGCTCTCATAGACAGTGGTGCGGACTGTGTCAAAGTCGGTATCGGTCCCGGCTCGATTTGTACGACGCGAGTCGTGACCGGCGCCGGCGTACCGCAGGTAACGGCAATCATGAACGCCGTCGAGGCCGCCGCCAAAGTCAACATACCGATCATTGCCGACGGCGGCATTCGCTATTCCGGCGATGTTGCCAAAGCGCTGGCTCTGGGTGCGAGCGCCGTTATGATCGGTTCACTTTTTGCCGGGGTTGAGGAATCTCCCGGCGAAACGATCCTGTTCGAGGGTCGCTCGTTCAAAGTTTATCGCGGCATGGGATCACTCGGAGCCATGAAGAAAGGTTCGGCCGACCGCTACTTCCAGAGCAAAGAGGATGAAACCTCCAAGCTGGTTCCGGAAGGAGTCGAGGGACGGCTGCCGTTCAAGGGTCCTCTTAAAGACTCGGTGCACCAACTCATCGGCGGTCTTCAGGCCGGCATGGGTTTGTGCGGCGCCGCCAATCTGACCGAGTTCACCGAAAAGGCAACGATGGTCAGAATCACTTCAGCGGGCGTGATTGAATCGCACCCGCATTCGGTGTCGATCACAAAAGAAGCGCCTAATTATCGGCGTATGTTCTAAAAATCGACCCACACTGATTCAGGATGTTTGTGTTTTGTAATATATAATCGTAGGCTTGCGAAAGTAGGAGAAGCAGTCGCGCTTTAACGCAAATTAAAGTGAGGAAAGTCCGAGCTCCAAGGATTCAGGGCGCCCGGTAACACCGGGGCGGAGTGATCCGACGGAAAGTGCCGCAGAAACTATACCGCCCGCTCACGCGGGTAAGGGTGAAATCGTGGTGTAAGAGACCACGACCACCGGCAGTAATGTCGGTGGTGGGTAAACCCCGCCCGGAGCAAGGCCAAATAGGGGAAGAGGAGTTGATCCGCTCCGTAATTATTCCCGGGTGGGCCGCGCAGATCGGCCGGGTAACCGGGCGACAAGATAAATGGCTGCTGATCCGTGCACACGGATTACAGAACTCGGCTTACTATCCTACTTTCCAGGCCTCCTAAGTTTGGAGGCAGACATGAGCTGGACGCAGAAAACAGCTCAAGCCAAATGGGTCTTACCGGAAAAGGTCGATCTCGACCAGGTAACCGCTATCGCTCGGGAAACCGATCTCCCCACGGCAGCGGTAAGGATTCTAATCAATCGGGGAATAGACGAACCCGAGCGAATTGAAAAATTCCTCGATCCCAAACTCAGTGATCTCAAAGACCCGTTCTCCATGGTCGGCATGAAAGAAGCGGTAGAACGTATCACCAAGGCTCTCTGGAACAACGAGAAGATGGTGATCTACGGCGACTACGATGTCGATGGAATCACGGCCACTTCCCTGCTCTACATGGTCCTCAACAAGCTCGGCGGCCAGGTCGGTTTCTACCTGCCCAACCGCCTGCTTGAGGGATACGGCCTGTCCAAGCAGGGAATCGATGAATCACACGAGAAGGGTGTCACCCTGATCATCACCGTCGATACCGGCATCACTGCGGTCGAGGAAATCCAATACGCTCGTTCGCTCGGGATGGACGTGATCATCACCGACCATCATGAACCGGGCGTAACGGTTCCGGCAGCCACAGCGGTGGTTAATCCAAAGCAACCGGAGTGCACCTACGAGGACGAACTGTCCGGCGTCGGGGTGGCGTTCAAACTGGCTCAGGCCCTTTACCGCTCATTGCAACAGGATGAGCGCGAGCTGGATGAACATCTGGACCTGGTGGCCCTTGGCACGGCGGCCGATATCGTTCCACTGGTCGGTGAGAACCGGGTATTCACCAAATTCGGGATCAAACAAATCGCTCGCACTACCAAACCGGGGCTGAAGTCGTTGACTTTCGTCTCCGGGCTGATGGGCAAGGATATCAGCACCGGACAGGTGGTGTTCATTCTCGCTCCGCGTATTAACGCCCTCGGACGTTTGGGAGATGCCGGACAGGCCATCCGTTTGCTGTCGACCCGCGATGAACGCGTAGCGGCCGAGATTGCCCGCAAACTCGACACCGAGAATAAACGCCGCAAACAGATCGACGAGGATACCCTGCGCGTGGCGCTGCATCAGATCGATGAGCAGGTCGATCTCAACCATGACAAGGCGATCGTGCTCGCCGGCGAAGGCTGGCATCAGGGAGTGATCGGGATCGTTGCCAGTCGCATCGTCGAGCGATACCATTTGCCGACGATCATGATTTCGATCAACGACGGCGAAGGTAAAGGTTCCGCACGATCCATTCCCGGTTTCCACCTGTGTGAGGCGCTGAAGAAATGCGAGCATCTGCTGATCAAATACGGCGGTCATAAATATGCCGCCGGGCTTTCGATCGAGCAGGACAAGATCGAAGATTTCCGTGAAAGGTTCAAAGAAGTCTCTCAGGAAAACCTTACCCTCGAAGATATCGCCCCGAAACTGAATATCGATCTGGAAATAGAACTGAGTGATATCGACGATGATTTCATGGATGCGATCGAGTCGTTCTCGCCGTTCGGTCCGCAAAACATGCGACCGGTCTTTTTGACTCGCAACTGCGAGGTGGTCGGACAGCCGTATACGGTCGGCAACAACCATCTTAAAATGCGCGTTCGCAAAGGGCACGCCGTGTTCGACGTGATCGGATTCGGTTTCGGCGACTGGGCCCGGCAAATTTCAGCCGAGGGTTGCCTGATCGACATCGTCTACGTGGTGGAATACAACACCTACAACGATGTGACAAGAAAGCAGATCCGCCTGAAGGATATCAAGCTGACCGCCGGTTGCATGCCGGCCTGAGAGAGTTATGGAACTGCTTCAGCGATTTGAAGCCGGTGATATCCGCGCGCTCTCTCGGGTGATTTCTCGTATCGAGGACAGCGACGAAGGGTACCGCGAACTGCTCGGCGCTCTTTATCGAAAAGCCGGTAAGACGCTCAAGATAGGAATTACCGGCCCACCCGGGGCCGGTAAATCGACTCTGGTCAACTGCCTGGCCCATGCTTTTCTGGCACGCGGCCAACGAATCGGTATCGTCGCAATCGATCCCTCCTCACCGTTCACCGGCGGTGCCTTGCTCGGTGACCGGGTTCGCATGAATGAATTTCCCTCCGACGGTTCGGTTTATTTTCGTTCGATGGCCACCCGTGGCGCCAGCGGCGGTCTTTCACAAGCCACCAATAATGTAACGGTCGTACTCGATGCCTTTGGCTTCAACGTGGTGTTGATCGAGACGGTCGGTGTGGGACAAATCGAACTGGACATCGTCGATACCTGCGATGTCACGGTCGTAGCGGTTGTGCCGGAATCGGGTGACGCGGTCCAGACGCTTAAAGCCGGATTGATGGAAATCGCCCAAATCATGGTCGTCAACAAAGCCGACCGGCCCGGTGCGGAATCGGTGGTAAACGACTTAAGGCAGACATTCAAACTGCGTAAACCGGCGGAAGGAGACTGGAAAGTCCCGGTAGTGTCAACCGAAGCGGTCTACAACAAAGGGATCGATCAACTCATGGAGAAGATCGATGCCTTCGTGGAATACGCTACGGTTACCGGGAAGCTGGATCAGCACCGCCGTTCACGGTTGCGCCGTATGATCCTTAACATTCTTTCGCATCGTTTCCAGCGCGAGTTTCTCGATCGGGTAGCAGCCGATGTTGGTCTTGATAAAATTATCGACGATGTCTGCCATGGAAAAGCCGACCCATACCAGGTGAGCGAACAGCTCTACGAACGCTTCGCGTGTGATTGAGTAATCGGGACCGAGACATCCGCCGTTCTCATGCCATCAAATCAGAGCATCCACCACCGGGCGATACGAGGTCGCCCGCGAGGTGTCGTTTATCGTGTAGCGGTGTGATTTGTCGCCGTCGGGAATTGTCAGAGAATCGGTCAAACGAATTATAAAAACGGACGACATATCACCACACCGGTACGATTCAAAGCACCGAACGACCACAAAGCCGAGCCGTTCTATCCTGTAATAAACCGGCCACCTGCGTCAACCCCTTGAGTTCCATGCGATTGACCTGTTGTATCTGATGTCGATTTTATATCCCCCGGCTTGCGCAAAAAGCCCGTATTGGTTATTATTGAAGCTGTTTCACAAAACGGAGATATATCGTGTTTGTTAAATCTTTTTTAGACAAGCTGAAAGCACGCCTCGTCGACTGGGACAAGATCGCCGAGAAGACGCGTCATAAAAAATCAAAACCTCGTTTTTTCACCGTATCCGGCGTCGATATTGACGAGCTCTACGGCCCCGACAAAATCGCCGGCGCGGACAATGAAAATTATTTCTGGGACCATATCGGTCTTCCGGGCGAATATCCCTACACGCGCGGCGTGCATCATACCATGTACCGCACGCGGCTCTGGACGATGCGTCAGTTCGCCGGTATGGGGACACCTCGCCAGACCAACGAACGTTTTCACTATCTGCTCAAAGCCGGCGGCACCGGTCTTTCGACCGCGTTCGACCTGCCGACGCTGATGGGTTACGATTCGGATCATACTCGTTCACTCGGTGAAGTGGGCAAATGCGGTGTGGCGGTCGACACTTTGGCCGACATGGAGATAATTTTCGACAAAATCGATCTGAGTCAGGTTTCGACCTCGATGACCATCAACTCCCCTGCTTCGATTTTACTGGCTATGTATCTGTGCGTCGCCGAGAAGCAGGGAGTACCGTTCGATAAGGTTCGGGGTACGCTGCAGAACGATATCCTGAAAGAATACATCGCGCAGAAAGAGTTCATCTATCCGCCGTGGCCGTCGATTCGGTTGATCACGGATATGATGGATTACTGCTCGAAAAACGTCCCGCAGTGGAACACGATTTCCATCAGCGGTTATCACATCCGCGAGGCGGGAGCAACCGCCGTGCAGGAGCTGGCCTTTACCCTGGCCGACGGCTTCCAGTACATCGAGTCGGCGATCAAGGCGGGACAGGATGTGGATGAGTTCGCGCCGCGCCTGTCGTTCTTCTTCAACGCCCACAGCGATTTCTTCGAAGAGATTGCCAAATACCGCGCCGCGCGCCGCATCTACGCCAAGCGGATGAAGAACAAGTACGGCGCCAAGAACCCACGCTCCTGGCTGCTCCGCTTCCACACCCAGACGGCCGGTTGCTCGCTCACGGCGCAACAGCCGGAGAACAACATCGTCCGCGTCGCCCTGCAGGCGATGTCCGGCGTGCTGGGCGGAACGCAGTCGCTGCACACCAACTCGATGGATGAAACGCTGGCGCTGCCGTCGGAGAAAGCGGTCAAGATCGCCCTGCGGACGCAACAGATTATCGCCCATGAAACCGGCGTGCCGAACACGGTCGACCCGCTCGGCGGTTCGTATTTCGTCGAGGCGCTGACCGACCAGATGGAAGCCGAAGCCGAGAAGTATTTCGAAGAAATCGATCGGCGCGGCGGCGTGGTGCCGTGCATCGAGGAAGGGTATTTGCAGCGTGAGATCGCCAAGGCCGCGTACGCCTTCCAGCAGGAGATCGAAGAAAAACAGCGGATAATAGTCGGTGTCAACGACTACGTCGATGAGGACGAGGAAGTCGACATCCCGATTCTTCGCATCGACCGCGAGGTCGAGCAGGAGCAATGCACCTTCGTGAAGAAGATTCGGGCTGAGCGCGACAACGAGAAAGTCAAACAGACACTGGAAAACCTGCGCCAAGTGGCGAAGGGGGACGGCAACACGTTCGAGGCGATCCTTGAGTGCAGCCGGGTTTATACGAGTCTGGGTGAGATGTGCGATGTCCTGCGTGAGGAGTGGGGCGAGTACGTGGAGCCGCCGTCGGCCATGGTGGCGTCGTAAGGGGCTGCTCTTATCCTCGTAGGTCGGGTTCCAGAGTGAGCGAAGTCGCCGACGAGCGAGCGCAGAAACCCGACGAGGTTGATAAGAAGATTAAGAATAGGAATTTCGGATAGAGACAATGGCAGAAAAAATCAGAGTTTTGCTGGCTAAACCGGGTCTCGACGGCCACGACCGCGGCATCAAAGTGATCGCGGCGGCGTTCCGCGACGCCGGGTTCGAGGTGATCTACACCGGCCTGCGCCAGACGCCGCAGATGATCGTCGACGCGGCGATTCAGGAGGATGTCGACGCGGTCGGCGTGTCGATCCTCTCCGGGGCGCACATGACCCTCTTCCCCGCCATCCTCGACGAGCTCAAGTCGCGCGATGCCGGCGATATCATTTTGTTCGGCGGCGGCATTATCCCCGAGGAAGACAAGGCGGAGTTGGAAAAGCTCGGTATAGCCAAGGTGTTCACGCCCGGCGCTCCGACCGAAGAGGCGATCGAGTTTTTGCGCCAGGCGGTGGCGGCCAAAAAGGGCTGATTCGGTCGGGGCGACACAAGGCCGCCCCCTACGCGAGGTTGGAAATCCAGAACGCGTAGCGGCGGGGCTTGACTCCGCCGCCAACGCCCCCTACGCGGATTGGCACGACACTCAAGCCGAATAAAACGAACATAGAAGAAAAAAAACGACAACTTACAAGCATAGGACCCTTTTGGAGGTATCATGGAAAAGAATATCGATCCCCGCCAGCAGGCGGTCAGGGACGAGGTAAAAGCGTTTGCTGAAAAGGAAATTTATCCGATTTCCGAAGAGCTGGATCGCATGCCCGAACCGCGCAAATTCCCGCGCGAACTTTATCGTAAAATCGGCCAGGCCGGATTTATCGGCTATTGCATGCCCAAGGAACTGGGCGGCCAGGGCAAGTCGCACCTGGAGTATATTACGCTGGTCGAAGAGCTCTGTTATCACGATGCCGGCGTGGGCCTACTGTGCGCCGTAGCCGAACTGGCTACCGCCCCGATTATCAATTTCGGCAACGAAGAACAGAAAAAGAAATACGTGCCGAAGTGCGCCGCCGGTGAAATCGTTCCGGCGTTTGTGCTGACCGAACCGGAAGCCGGCTCCGACGCCGCCAACCAGAAGACCGAAGCGGTCGAGACCGGCGACGGTTTCGTGCTCAACGGCGAGAAGATTTTCATCATGCACGGCGACGCGGCCGACCTGGGCGTGGTGTTCTGCAAGGTCAAGGATCAGCCCAAGCTCTCCGCGATCCTGGTCGAGACCGACCAGCCGGGCTGGAAGGCCCGTACGTTGAAGAACAAGATGGGCATGCGCGCCGCGACCACCGGCGGGATTCACCTGACCGACGTCAAAGCCCCCAGGGAGAACCTGATGGGCGAGTTCGGCAAAGGCTTCCGTTATGCCATGATGACGCTCGACTCGGCCCGTATCGGCGTGGCTGCGCAGGGTGTCGGTATTGCGCAGCGGGCGCTCGATGAGTCGGTCGCATACTCCAAGAAACGTATCGCGTTCGGCGCTCCGATCGCCAAGCTCCAGGCGATTCAGTGGATGATCGCCGACATGGCGGTTCGTCTCGAAGCGGCTCGCGGCCTCTGCTACAAAGCGGTCGGCATGCAGGATCGCGGCGAGAAATTCAGTGTGCTCGCGGCCATGGCCAAGTTGTACTGCTCCGAAACGGCCAATTTCTGCGTTGATCGCGCTATGCAGATTCACGCCGGTTACGGTTATATCGGCGAGTTCTCGCAGATCGAAAAACTGTATCGCGACCAGCGCGTGCTGGAGATCTACGAAGGCACCTCGGAGGTCCAGCGCCTGGTTATTGCCGGCAACGTCATCGGACACTGATGAGGTTCGGCGAGTTTACAATCAACACCTTCGTCGAGCAACGTTTCAAGCTCGACGGAGGTGCCATGTTCGGCGTCATTCCTAAGAAAATCTGGCAGCGGTTGATCGAAGCGGACGAGGACAACCTCATCCCGATGGTCACCAATTTGTTCGTTCTCAAAGCTCACGGCAAGAACATGCTGTTCGACGCCGGGCTCGGCGACAGCCTTTCGGACAAAGAGAAGAAGATCTACGGCACCAGGGGCGAGTCACAACTGGAAGCAGGTCTGGCGAGGCTCGGTCTTAATCCGGAGGATATCGATTACGTGCTGTTGACCCATCTTCATACCGACCATGCCGCCGGGGCGGTTAAGAAAATAAAGGAGGAGTTCGTACCGCGTTTCCCTAACGCCCTTTATTACCTCAGTCGCACCGAATTCGATCTGGCCATGACGCCGGACGAACGCACCGCCGCCGTTTATATTCCGGAACGACTAAAAGCACTCAAACGAAGCGGGCAGGTACATTTCGTCGAGTGTGACAGTCAACTTTTCCCCGGCATCCGGGCGCTGTTTACCGGCGGGCACACCAGGGGACATTACGCGCTCGAAATCACATCGGGCGACACCTCGGTTTTCTATTACGCCGACATCTATTGCACTACGGCTCATCTCAAGGTTCCTTACGTTCCCGGCACCGACCTTTACCCGGTCGAAACGATGCGCATCAAACGCGCCACGCTGCCGAGGATCGTGAATCACAACGTCGTCATGGCTTTCGACCACGACGTCAATTACCCGCTGGCTCGGATAACCGACCGCGGCGACGGCCTAAAAATCGAACCGGTCACAGGTGACTAACGCATAAGACAGGATAGGATACGTGTCACACCAGGACAAATTGGACCGCCTCGAAAAACTACGCGCCGAGAGCAAGCTCGGCGGCGGACAAAAACGAATAGACGCCCAGCACGCCAAGGGCAAACTGACCGCTCGCGAGCGGATCGAACTCCTGGTCGATGAAAACTCCTTCGAGGAATTCGATCCGTTCGTCGTTCATCGTTCTTCGGATTTCGGTCTGGATCAGCAGAAATTTCTCGGTGACGGTGTCGTAACCGGATGCGGTGCGATCAACGGTCGCAAGGTGTTTCTCTTCTCGCAGGATTTCACCGTCTTCGGCGGCTCGCTTTCCGAGGCGCACGCCGAAAAAATCTGCAAGATCATGAAAATGGCGATGAAAGTCGGCGCTCCGGTGATCGGTCTCAACGATTCCGGCGGTGCCCGCATTCAGGAGGGAGTGGTGTCGCTCGGCGGCTATGCCGATATTTTTCTGCTCAACACGCTCGCCTCGGGAGTGGTACCACAAATCTCAGTCGTTCTCGGCCCCTGCGCGGGCGGCGCCGTGTATAGCCCGGCGATTACCGATTTCATCCTCATGACCAAGGGGACCTCGTATATGTTCGTGACCGGGCCCAACGTGGTCAAAACCGTAACGCACGAGGAAGTAACCTCCGAGGAACTGGGCGGGGCGGACACCCATGCCTCCAAATCCGGCGTGGCTCATTGGGCCTGTGAGAACGAGGCCGATGCGGTTGCCAAACTCAAACAACTCCTGCGTTACATCCCTCAAAACAATCTCGAGGATCCTCCCCGGGTCGAATGCACTGACGCTTTCGAGCGCCAGGACGAGGAGTTGAACAGCATTGTCCCCGATAATCCAAATCAGCCTTACGACATCAAAGACGTCATCGAGCGTATTGTCGACGGCGGTTCGTTTTTTGAAGTGCACGCCGACTATGCCCCGAGTATCGTGGTCGGATTCGCGCATCTTGGCGGTCGTTCGATCGGTGTGATCGCCAACCAGCCGGCCGTTATGGCGGGTGTTCTCGATATCAGCTCATCGCTCAAAGGGGCACGGTTCATTCGTTTCTGCGATGCTTTCAACATTCCGCTACTGACCTTCGAGGATGTCCCCGGCTTCCTGCCCGGCACCGACCAGGAACACGGCGGGATTATCAAACACGGCGCGAAACTACTCTATGCCTATTGTGAAGCGACCGTACCGAAAGTGACCGTGATCACCCGCAAGGCCTACGGCGGGGCATACGACGTGATGAATTCCAAACACGTTCGCGGCGACATGAACTATGCCTGGCCAACCGCCGAAATCGCGGTGATGGGCCCCAAGGGAGCGGCGGAAATCATCTTCAAAAAAGATATTGCGGCCGCTTCGAATCCCGGAGCGGAACTTCAGAAAAAGACCGATGAGTTTACCGAAATGTTCGCGCATCCTTATATTGCCGCCGGGCGCGGTTATGTCGATGATGTGATCGAGCCGAAAACCACACGGCCGCGTTTGATTCGAGCGTTCCAGATGCTTGAGACCAAAAGCGATTCGAATCCGCCCAAAAAACACGGCAACATTCCCTTGTAACCGGTCCGGAGTTTATGAGTCAGAAGATCAAAAAGATACTTATCGCCAATCGCGGTGAAATTGCCATTCGCATCGTTCGCGCCTGCCGTGATCTCAAGATCAAATCGGTAGCGGTTTTCTCCGACACCGACCGCACCGCTTTCCACGTGCGGCTGGCGGACCAGGCTTACCATATCGGTCCGTCCCCGTCGAGCGAGAGCTATCTCGTACACGATAAAATTATCGACGCGGCCAAACGCTCCGGAGCGGATGCGATTCATCCCGGTTATGGTTTCCTTGCCGAGAATGCGGCCTTTGCTCAACGCTGCGAAGACGAGGGGATCATTTTCATCGGTCCGAAGCCGGAAACGATCACCCTGCTCGGTGATAAATTGCAGGCTCGCGAGGCGGCCATGAAGGCCGGACTGCCGGTGGTGCCCGGTGCGACGATCGAACAGGATGATCTCGCTTCGGCCGCGGCCGAGGCGGAAAAGGTAGGCTACCCGATCCTGATCAAAGCCGCAGCGGGCGGCGGCGGCAAAGGAATGCGGGTGGTCGAAACCCCCGATGAATTCGCCGAGGGACTCCAGCGGGCTTCGAGCGAGGCAAAAAATGCTTTCGGCGACGGTCGGGTGTTTATTGAGCGTTATCTCAAACGCCCCCGGCATATTGAAATTCAGATCCTGTGCGACCGGCATGGTCATTACCTGCACCTGGGAGAACGTGAGTGCTCAATCCAGCGACGTCATCAGAAAGTTATCGAGGAGGCTCCGTCGCCGGTCATGACACCCGAATTGCGGGAGCGGATGGGAGCGGCGGCGGTCAGTATCGCACGCCAGACCGGCTATATCGGCGCCGGGACCTGTGAGTTCATGGTCAGCCGGGATTTGGAGTTTTTCTTCCTCGAAGTCAACACTCGTCTTCAGGTCGAACATCCCGTCACGGAACTGGTAACCGGGCTGGATCTGGTCCGGGAGCAGATAGCAATCGCAGAGGATCGGCCGCTGTCTTTCCGGCAGGAAGATGTGGTCATGAAAGGCCACGCTATCGAATGTCGTATCTACGCCGAGGATCCTCAGAACGGTTTCGTTCCGTCCACCGGACGTCTGACGAATTACCGCATCCCGGCCGGACCAGGCGTGCGAGTCGACAGCGGGGTGGTGACATCCAATGAGATTCCGATTTATTACGATCCGATGATCGCCAAGCTATGCACCTGGGGACAGAATCGCGAAGAGGCTATCGACCGCATGAAGCGGGCGCTGCGGGAGTATCGCGTATCCGGCGTTGAGACTACGATTGGATTCCATCAGACGATCATGGACAATGTCAAATTTACCGCCGGAGATCTTTCGACTTCGTTCCTGGCCGAAGAGTATCCCGACAACGATTACACTCGCATCAACGACTACCTGGCCCGCTCGGCCGCCATCGCCGCAGCGCTGGATAAATTCAGCCGTGAGCGTAAAATCGCATCGCTGACCGACCAGGAGGCATCGAAGTGGAAAGTCGTTCATCGTAAAGCGCACCTGCGCGGAATGGGAGGAACCGACTGATGGCGCATTATCTGGTTACGGTAGACGGCCGCGAGTACGATATCGAGATCGAATATCAGCAACTTCGATATGAAGTCGTAATCAAC